>NZ_JBTHGQ010000002.1:0-202617 GCF_055725665.1 Vreelandella sp. DA03-1M | reverse complement strand
TGATCTATTACAAGCGAGTTTCCGAGGTGCCTGGCTTCCTGCGTAGGTGACGCCGACCGGCTGCCTTCGTTATGATGTAAACACTTTAATGCAGAATTACTGTTTACGGCAAGTAAAAATGTGTTCAATGCACACTTTTTAGGGGATACCATGTCCACAGATGACATCAGCACTCAACAGCTATACGCGGCACTGGCAAGGCTTAGAATGAAGGGTCGTGCATGTGATGCAGCTTCAGATGTGATTATGAAGGTGTGCGATACATACGCTAAAGCAGCCAATATGCATGGCGTGTCCAGAGCTGCTGTTTCTCAGGCAGCAAAGCGAATACAGGCGGAAGTAGATCGGGTGTTCGTGGCAGTCGAGGTGAGATTGCCCAAGGACAAGCTGCTGGCGCTGGATGAATGGCTAGCGAGCCAAGGAGGGTCAAGACTAACCAGCAGCGACGCTGAGAAAGGAGAACCGTAGTAGGTTAAGGCGGGGAATATTGACAGGGGAAGCGGGCTGGCAAGCCAACCCGCTGCATCACATCCTGGATGAAGGTGCTATATAGGCCCAGCAAGTCACAAAGAGGGGCGGCGCTCGCCTGCTTCGGGCGGTGCATACTGGCTAAGGGTAGCCTCCAACTGCTCGGGTATCTCAAGGCAAGAACGAAGCTCGCATTGAGCATGGATCAGTAGCGCCAACTTGGGTGTCCACTCAGGAAGCCCGAGATGGCCGACATACTCCTCAGCGACAGGGCCAGCCAGAAACTCAGCCGCAGAGAACTGGTGCTTGAGGTTGTTGCTCTTTAGGTCATCAATTGCTTTCAAAAATACTTGCGTGAGTAACTGGCGGTGGGGCAGCAGCTCCTGCGACTGATGGCAATCGGTCGACACAATGCTCTGGCCTGGGATAAGCACATCAGCAAGTGCGGAAATTTGTGAGTCCATGATCTAACTACTCCTGCCCAGTGCCAGCCGCAAGGCTTTGAAAGTGACTGTTGATTGAAGCCATGACCTTCAACGGGTTGGCCACGCGATCAAATCGAGCTTCGCTTGTGCCAGTGCCTGCCGCAGACATTTTCACCGTCCCATATCCTAGCAATCGACCCAAGATCGTCTGGTTCACTTCGGTCGAACGAATGTGATGAATAAATAGGGGTGTAACACGCCTGGCAATAATGCCGTGCCGCTCTATCACGCGATCGGGGCCTATGACGTACTCGTGAGCAAGGCGCTGATAGGCGATGTTCAGCAGTCCCCAGGCGGCCAACCCCATCCCTGCCCAGGAAAGGATGTTCGTCAGAGTCTCTGGAGCGTTTGCCCCAGCGAGGGTAAAGGGGGCATGAGGAGCAAAGTGCAATGCTGCCCCCAAGGGTACGAGCAACCAGTGTCCCAGCAGGGCGCGGTGACTGACTCGGAAGGTGGTCTTGCTTATCATGGGTTTCATCTCCCGGCTGCTGCCACCTCCGCTTCTTTCAGTCGGTGGCTCAATTGTGATTCTGCCGTTTCAACGTGGAAAAGCTCGATGCTGTCATCCGGCCAGCGGATCAGGACGAACCCATCTCGAAGCAGGTGGGTTAGAGGGGTAGGGCCAGAGATGACAGGTAACGAAGGGCCTTCGAGTGTGTGGAGTTCCCACCGACTGGCTGAGCGGTCATGAAAAAGAGCTGCGTTGTCAGCGCCACCTGGCCAATCCAGGTCACAGTCGCGTTCAAGACGCCTAACAAGCTGTCTCGCCTGGCGGGAATTACGCGGCCCGCTCATAGGCAACCTCCAGCCCACACACTTTCTTTACAGCACACTCAATTTCTTGGCGCACCCGGTCCATCGTCAGTAACCGCGCCCCCTCCTCATCAATGATCAGCGTCAGTGTTTCGTTGGTTTCGCGCAGGGCCGCCCTATCTACGACAAGTCGTGAGAGTAGGGAAAGCTCGTCGTGCGCGTTCGCAATAAGAGCACCTGAATCCATAATACCAACCTTAATTATACTAGACGACATTTTTTAACTATGAATATGTGACAATTTTTACGGATTCCCCGCCATTACTAATTGCCATTATTACTGATTTACGGCGCTGCGTTTGCGATGGTTCGGGATTGTGTAGAGAATACTTTGTCTGGAAATGCTTCGCAGAGTTTTAAATATAAAACGTCGTATGGTATAAATTATATATCTATAAGTAGCTTTGCCTGAAACCATCAAAACAACGGATTAAAAGGGGATCAAAATGACTATCAAGCGTACTCTCATGGGTCTGGCTGCCACATCAATGCTGCTGTTGGCTGCTGGTTGTGCTGCCCCGCAAGGGTCTGGCATGTTGCAGAACTCAGCCGTCAGCGCGATCACTGATGTGCTAGGAAGTCGCAACAACAATAGCGTCAGCGCAGCAGGAGCAGACTCGGCCAGTCACATGCAGGGCGTTCAGGGTTTGGTTAATGGCGGAAAAGCAGGTATGAGCGATGCCGCCTACGGTGCTGTTGGCGCTGGCGCGCTAGGTCTGGCTGACAAGGGGATGCGAAGCGCTTTCACCGCATTGCAGGGCGAATCCGAAGTCGGGTTCGAGGACGTTGCCAACATGAAACAGAACATCGTCAAGAGCGATACTTATGTCGATGGTGAAGGCCGTACTTGCATTGATTACCACATCACTGTCACTGGTGGCCCCGAGGACAATGATCAGAATGTCACGACTTGCCAGAATGCCGGTGGCGACTGGGAACGAATCTGATTCGATCAGCGGCCACTCTATTAGTGGCCGCTCAGCTTTTGGAGGGCAAAATGGCTGACGATAATCTCAACACCTCGCGGTTCGATAAGTCTGCTTTGGACATGACGAGACTGGAAGCCTTCACGATGACTGCCATGCACGCCATTCTGCTTGGTGAGGGAGGGGGTAAGCTCAGTCCCGAAGAAGTCGCCGAGAACGCGGCAGCCTGTGCCGAAGCGGCCCTTTCCGCTGCCTCTGAAACGCTCGATGACCAGGACACTGAGCCGAGTTAAACCCATGCCAGACTGCAAGTACGCGATCGGGCAGCAACCTTTATGGTGGGCTGCCCGATTTCGTTTGATGACTACCGCTTTGTTTCGCATGCGAAACAATCTTGGGGCATCTAAAAGATGTTATGTGACCGTCCTTCCCCTACCCTAAGTAACGCCGGTAGTTCTTTGTGTAGTGGTGACTAAAATCGACCATTTCATCATGAAATGGTCCAATGTATAGAACTATACTTGAGGCTTGTTCCCAAGCCCTGAGAGAGGCATTTCATGGCTCACCTGCTGTCATCCACTAAGACCAAACAGGCTAAAGGGGTGACCACCCTGCCCACAGGCCATCTTCCCCAAGTGTGGGTGGACACGGTGGAAACTGCTTGAAGCCGATGTCACACTTTTGCCTGCACGTAACAACTCTAAGTCATGCTCAAAGGGCTCTCTCAGCGGTGCATAGGGAGCGTGAACAGAGATGCCCTGGCTTCGCATGACGTCGGAAGTGAATGTAGGGTGAAGTGAATCACGCTCACAGTTGCTTTACGTGTTCGAGCTACAACCATAGGCAACGCCGAAACTCTCCCCCCTGTAGATAACCGACCGTCTGGCTGACTCTCGTACCAGGGATGTCTCGTATTGTCGCCTCCATCTGGGCCACGGATACCGATTTGCTACTCACCACGATAAGCATCATGGAAGCCTGTTATGGACACGATGGATAGCGTTTCCATCCGCATTCCAATGGGTGTTTCCAGTCCCCCAGACTGCTTGGAAAGAGATCTACGCTGACAACGTGCCAGCGAAAACCATAGTTCAGTCAACCAACCTCAAAAGGAAATAAGCATGGCCATTACCCAAAATGAAGCGCGTCCCGAGCTGCGTAAGGCCACCCAGTTTGGCCAACTCGCGTTGGAAATGCATCAGAAGGCGACTGACCACCTACAGAGCGTGAAGAACCGCTTAACGCCCGCTGAAAAGGCCGTATTGAAAACACTGGCCCACCAATTAAAAGGGGAGGTTTCCACTTGAACATTTTTGCCGAACTCCAAACATCGCTGCAGGAAGCCGTTGAGATTAAACAAGGCAAGGCAGGGGCTAGCCGCATCACGCGCCATGAAGTGGCCCGATGTAAAAGCCATCCGCGCAAAGCTTCATGTCTCTCAAGAAATTTACCAGCGTTATGGAAACCAGCGTGGATACGACCAAAAGCTGGAAAACCAAGCGTCACAACCCTACTGGGTTGACGACTAAGGTGCTCTAGCCACAATTCAAGACAACCCCGACTTTATCAATGAGCCAGCTTCACACTTACGCCTGCTGTCCTGGCAATGGCTACAAATCTGTTAACTACCTAAAATAAGACTTTATGTCTGCTCCGCTACAGCTCATTGACTAGTTAACTACGCCTTTCCTTTCCATCTAGTAATCATTTGCAAATGAGGCATTGAAAAGGCTCACAGCATCGTTAGCCGCAAAAATAGCCTCTCGAACTTTGACCTTAGTTAGATCCAGCACCCTCAGTTTACCTTTCGCTTCTGCCACTGATTCGATACGACGGTATTTGCTGGCGTGTTTCTCCGCATACACTGCCAAGCCTTGCAGCTTGGGCAAAGCATCAGCCAGATGGAGCCCATGAGGGTCAACAATGTCGGCGACTACTTGACCATCTTTTTCGGCAAAGAAGATGAAATCCGGGCGCAGGATTTTGTACTGGTCATTTTCCTGATACGCGATACCCAGCGAGGACTGCCCCGGCTGCTGAGGGTTGCGGTACCAGAAGGAGAAACCATCGCGCTTGGATTCACGCTCAAGGACTTCCTGCTCCCACGCATTCAACGCTGAGGGGTAGTTTCTATCCTCATCGCACAGCAGATGCTGATGCCAAGTGGGTAGGTCACTCTCTTTTTCTCCCTGCCGCACCTTGGTCGGTTCGAATTTGGCTTCTGGTTTTACCAACTCCACATCCTGGGGTTTGGTGCTCATCTCAATGACTTGGCGATAAGATTCCTTCCGATCATCAGAGAGTGTTTTGATCGTGTTCCAATGCTGAGTGAGCCAGTCCTTCGCAATCCCATCTGAAACTCTGTCGAAATAGTCCTGAACTTCCGTCACCAGGCCCAAGCCTGCAATGGAGACACGGGCTTCAACGATGGCTTCCAAAAACTCCTCTGGATCGTCATCCACACTAGCTACTTGGCGGGCAAGGTGTTCAACGTAGGTACGCGAAATATCTGGGGTAAACACCCGCGCCGCACGTCGGTAGGCGTCATCAATAACCGCCATATCAGCATCTTCCCAGAACTCGTCGAAAGTCTTTTTCTTGCCCTTCATGTCAGCGACAACTGTCTTGCCGTCTACGGTCATTACAGAGTCACGTTTGGCTTTGATTTTGTCCTGATGTTGGACCTGAAACTCGTCAAGCGCTTGGTGCAGCAGACCATGTGCTTTCCTGCCAGCCCCCTCGAGAATGCCGTCATCTGCCAATTCTTGAGCCAGGGCAGTAAGCCGCTTGGCTGGTTTAGCGACACGCTGGGGGCGGGTCTGCGAAGGCAGGGCTTCAAACGTTGCCCATACTGCGTCAGAAGCCGAAGGGTTTGGGTGCATCTCAATCGGATTCACCAAGATGCGACCTGGCGTAGCAGATGATGTGTCATCACCACTCATCAAGGCTTCTACAACGCTTTCAACTGTCTTGCGATTGAACCTCGGCAACAAACAGTCGACAGCATTCAGACGCTCATTCCCTGGAATGCGGCGTGCAAGTGGCGAGCGGACCATGCGTCCCAACAACTGCGTGATATGGGTCCGGTCGTTTGCCGCCCTGAAAGACACCATGACTTCGGCTCGGGGGCAATCCCAGCCGGTGCTGATGGCATCCTTGGCAATCAGGACACGTACCCAGGTCGAGTCTTGTACGCGCTGTGGTTCGATGTAAGGTACGTCACGGTTGCCGAATCGCTGAGTCGTATGCTCACCAAACACATGGGCAACACTGCTGCTGGGTAATTCTGGATAACGCGCAAAAATGGCATCGAGAGCACGGCCTATTTCGTTCGGGTCGGGCGTGTTGGGAACCTGCAATACCATCAGCGGTACTACCATGCCGGAATCTTGCTGTTGTTTGGCGTATTCTGACCAAAGCGTCGTCGACTCCCGCAGCTTATCCGTGGCACGGCGCACCAAAAGCGTATCGAAGTCGCCTACTTCGTCAGGAATATCCAGCAGTATAGTGTCTTTGATTAGGCCGGATTCTTGTACTTTAGCCGAGTCAACAGCCACATCAGGCAGTTTCGTGCGCTTAATGGCGGTTTCGATGGCTTTGTTGAAACGCTCTACCGTGGCTGAGATGCCCCAGACCACTGGAATGCCCGGCACGGCACCGAATCCATTGATCAGGCGCTGAACAATGGTGGCTTTCTCCTTGTTGCCATTACCCATCCCCCGATGTGCTTCATCCAGCACTAGGTACAGCGTAAGCTCAGGGTCTTCAATGGTGTTCTGGATAGTGTCCCAGATCGTGTAGGCGCGCAGGTCAGGGCGAGTTTCCGGGAACAATCCGCCCGCCTTTTCTTCCAGCTCGCCCTGGTCGTGCCCGCGGACCAGCAAACTGTTCTTACTCAGCTTCTGTGTATTCAGGAAGTAAATTTTTCCGGCCTCGAATTTTGGCCGATTGAAGGTGTTTTCCACCACCACCATATCGCTATGGTTAATGCGGTCACTGGATTCTTTCAGACGAAAACGGGTCTGTTCATTGAGCGAAGGGTCATCACTAAACCAGATAACTACTGCACCAGGGTCAGCATCAAAATTGAATTCATCATCACCGTGAAACAAGGCTTCGAAAGCAGCAGCAGCCATTACGGTTTTACCGGCACCTGTTACAGCGGTTAGTGAAAAAGCAGCTTTATCGCCATGGCTGTGCCAGTAGGTGCGCGCCTTATTCAAGTTTTCCAGAGAATCACGTACCGCGTCCGCCTGGTAGTCCTTGAGCGTAAACTTCATTGATTATTCCCCATTAGCAAAGCTGAAATTGGTCAGATAGGACTCGTACAAGCGCACCGGCTCTACACTCTCTGGCAGGCGCCGAGCAATTGCCTGAAAGCGGCGATCATCATCCGTCACGATGTACGCAATTCGTAACCCCTGAACCTCGCGCACTGAATGTATGAAATCTGTGGCCTTGTCTACTTCAGTCAGCAAGCCATGGGTATCTGAGACAGCCCAGCCATTCTCGGGAAGCTTGTCTATACGCTTACCACGCGCTCCTGCGCGCAGCCATAGCAATGGAGCGATGCGGCTATAGGCTAGGTTATAGTTAACGGCATCCTTAGCTTCATAGGTCAGCGTGAAAAACTCGGCGTTTTCCTCAAGCCCTACAGACATAGGGAATTCATCGGTGAACTTGTAGTCGCCCTTGATCGGTTCTCCTTCAGGAGTTTTGCCTGTAATTGCAGCCCTAATACGGGGTTTGGTGATGTAGTCGCAGATGCCTTGCGTCTCCCACTCAGGGTCACCAGGTCTCAATCCTTTTTTTCTTAGTTCTTTCTGCTCTTCCTCGGCCACTTCATTGTTTGTTATTGATATGCACTGGCGAGAGCCACCGTCTTGCTTGTTAAGCCTCATCACGGCATGTGCTGTAGTGCCAGACCCGGAGAAAAAATCTAGAACAACGGCTTCAGGATTATCAATAACAAAGAATCGAAGGGCATCTTCAACAGCGTAAAGAGATTTTGGATACGGAAAGTCACGACCAGGCAAGAAGGAACTATCAAGCAGCCGAGTTCCATATTGTGTTGCATCATGCGAAGTTATTCGCCATTGAGTAGAGGGTATAGCTCGCACGCTATCCGAGTCGCCTTGACCCTCTACAATGACAGAACCATCGACTCCGTACCCTACAACGTCTACTTCACCATCTAGAATCTTTTTGTACTCGCCCGGTTTAAGAATAGAGACTGTAAATCCTTTATCAAGCGAACCAGAAATTCTCACACGGCCTTCTTTAAGCCTGGATGCCAAGGTTGCGGGTGTCCATTGCCACCGGCCCTCGGAGTCATCCTTACGAATAGGCAAAACAGCCACAGCCCCATCAATACCTTCGGGTTCTGAAACGTTAGGGGGCAGAGCTTCGCCGATCTTTGCAACTCTTGGACCAGTAGGATCTATGTAAATCGGATAAAAGCATCCAGGCGAGTCTTTTCGGCTAGAACCCTTTTTTCCAGATCTTCTTAGCAAATCCCACCTTACAACGACGTTGTGGGTGCGCCCCTTAGCAGAAACCCATTCTCTATTAAGTTCAATTCTCTTTGGGGAAGAGGTGCCAAATTTCACGAAGTATATGTATTCGTCACTTCTTCCGAATGCGCCAGCACGAGCAACTGCCGCAGGATTGATTTGGGAGCTCGTCATCTGGATCCTAGCTTCAGGAAATGTCTGTTCAAGAAGAAGCCCCAGCCGAAGGTATTCCTTCTCATCGATAGTCACAATTAAGACTGATTCTTCTGGCTTTAGAAGCTCCTTTGCCACCAAAAGACGACGCTCCATCATTGCTAGCCATTTGCTGTGGCGATACAAATCCTCTTTTTCAACGTAGTTGTTGTTATATTTCCAATCCTTTGCGCCAGAGTTATAAGGGGGATCGATATAAATCACATCAACCATGCCTCTGTGTGAAAATGTCAATGCCTTCAGGGCATGATAGTTTTCACCATTAATTACTGTGTGAAACGGCTTGCCGTTAGCGCGCTCCTCTTTCCCAGTACTGACCAACCCCGGGAAGATCGTATCTCGGAACTCAGCCACGACCACCAGATCATCTAGGGAGGCTGTCTGCTTATCCGAGCTACCTCCCCCGATACTCTCTAGGCCTGCAATTTTCTTCTTCTTTTGAATCGCTTTAACCTGCCATAAACGTTGATCACCTTTCTCGACTGATCCACGTGGCGCAAGAATGCGCACTTTGTCACCTTTTCGTATAGGCCGAAGGGGCAGTTCAACCGCTTCAGGACTATGTCGCTCGAAATTCAGGCCAAAGGGCAAGCGGGATGAAAGAACTTTGAATTCCTTGTCTAGGTCGGCCCCTAGCTTGGGGTCTTTTGCTTTTAGATCAGCAATCAAATCGGTCAATCGTGACACTAATGGCTCCGGATTTTCTAATTTTCAGCATCAACTTGCCCCAAGAAAGAGCAGGATTGCAAAAATTCTATAAAAGTAACATCTAAAGCAATTAAATATTTAAAATTCAATTAGTTAATAAAAATAATGGACAGCTTCGATTGCCGCGCTCCAGCAATTCGCAGCGAACACCCCACCATGCGGATACTCGCAATTGACTTTATGTAACCATGCGAGTCAATATTTTCGAAAAGCATAACGCAAACAGTTAGATATAAGTAAAACGAAAACCATTTTCATTAACAATTTTATGCTTAACCAAAACGTGGTCGCTATGATGGCATATCGGTATATGAAGTAATAATGCAGAGTGCGAACAAAAAAATAAAATCACGCCGAGGGTGGTGGCCCCGGCATCTATGTCGTTAGGTAGCGTGTTGAATTTTTATGTATGGATTCCGTCTAGCAGCAATCACTTGGCTGATGCACCGCTCCATCTCTTCATGAAACTCTCCGACCCGTTCAGCAATGGTTCGGATCATGGTGTCGTCTCGATAAGCGCGCTTGATAAACAGCGGCATCCCCGGCCAATAACTAACAAAATCGATCCATTCCCTCTCACTGACCCATAGTTCACCCTGGCATTCGGGTATGTGCTCATCGGGTATTTCTCCATTCAACAGCACTTTGATTTAGAACTTGCGCAGCTTAGTTTTGATTTCTAGCAGACCGTTAGCGTCTACCAGACTGCCTGGTGAGTAGCCCACACCGTGATTAAGGATCAGGCCCACTTCCTGGGGCTGAGGTTCGCCGGTGGTATCGCAGTAAAGCGCACGTGCCACCCCCTCCAGCTCATGGCACAGTTTGGCACCGGCAACACCAATAGTCTTGCCGTCTAACAACCCACAAATACCGCGCCACACAAGACACCAATCGTAACGCCTTCCGGTCCTATCATTACACCGACCAGCGCCCACTAGCTGGATTTTCGGCACCACTCACGAGGTAATAACGAGCATAATGGAGCTTCTAGGCGTTCTGTCGGCCATATTTGGGGGGCAGTGCTTCCCTTTAACATGGGGAGACTTTTAAGCATCGCAGAGGACTTTGATACCGAGGAAGGTATTCTCACGCCTGGTGAAGCCGCCATGATGTCCGAAGGGGTTCCTCAAGACTACCTTGAGAGCCATCTCAAGGTAGCCAAAGCGTTTCGTGACGGTAAATAAACTGAACTGCGAGGGCGACTCATCAACATCGTAGAAAGCTGGCTATTGTTCATCACTAGCGGAGGCGATCGCCGGCACGCGGATGCGCTGGCGCTCCTGAATCATGACCTCGGGAGCAAGTATCGTCTCAGCAGGCTTTACGAGTGGCGGGCCGGCACCTATCCGGTTCCTCCTCATATCCAGGCCTACATGATGCGTGCCACTATCGCCAGCGCAATCGAGGAGGAGGGAGGCACGCTGCCAGAAGACGCAGAGGAATTCGCTGAACGCCTCGTGAGCCGACTTCTCCCCCCGCCAAGGAAGAAAGGCCGCGAATAAGCAGCCTCGGGGAGGGGCCTTAGTTTACCAGGCTTCACCCCATCTTAATTTCAGGTATTTCATTCCAGGAGGTAAGAAAACGCGGCGTCTGCCGTGTATCCCTCTGCCTCCATCGTTCGTTCCTCCTCATCCCCCCAAGTGTGACCGCTCCCCGGCCAAACTCACGGTTGAGTGCATCCATAACCCCCATTAGCTTTGCCGACTTTTGACGCCTCTCTTCAGTCTCCTGGGTGTGCAGCATATCGATCTGCAACCCATCACGGTCGGCCAGGTCAATCATCATGACGCCGGCTTTGGCGTACTGATAACCTCGGCGATAGATCATCTCCAGGGCATGTTGAGCGGCCCCGACTATTACCCGGCTATCATCTGTTGGCATCGGCAGTGGTAGGGTAAGGCTGGGTAGTCCTGTGGAAGATCGCTGCGGAACCTTGGTGTCGAGAGAAAGACCATGATGGCCTGAGCGACCGACTGCTGGCGCCGCACCTTCTCCGCGCCAGCCTGGGCATGCGATCGCACCGCCTCGCGCAGGTCCTCCATGTTGTCGGTTGCCTGCCCGAAAGTCCGGCTGGTCATGATATTGGTCGATGTCATCAAGGCGGATCACATCAACCCCTCGTAACTCCCAAACGGTTCGCTCGAGCACCACTCCAAACCGCTTGCGAATATCTGCAGGTTCCGCATTACGCAGTTCCAATGCAGTGCGGATTCGTATTCGCTCAAGCTTCTCTCCCGTTCGCTTGGCTACACCCCACAAGTATGTTATGTGCATGCGATCCAAGTGCCCGAGTGTAGCTGGATGGTCAGCCTCAAGGACACAGACACCCTTGAAGGCGGGCTGCTTTTTGGCAATGCCAGTGGCCACCTTTGCGAGAGTGCGAGACGGCGCCACCCCGATCGATACAGGTATCCCCAAGCTAGGCAGAAGGTGGGGGTCTCAAACCGTCCCTGTCCAAGGGCGGGGAAAGGCGCTACAAGCGCTTATCCGGGATGAACGAGACTTCCCTGGCACTGTCGGCCAATGCCTGGAAATCGGGGTGGTTGGGGTTGATCAGGTAGTTTGTTTCTCGAGGCACCACGACGCTTGGGACCACCAGCGCGAGGCTCGGTTGGCTCTCAAGCCAGCTGTCGCCGATCTCCGCGGTCGAGGCGGGCGCCGGCTCCTCCATCCAGTCTTCCGGCAGACTATCGGCAGGCAGACGCATCAGGGCATTTTCCGGGATCGCCACCTCCAGCAGCGCATAGTGTGTCAACAACCGGTAGTCATCGAGATGAACCATCACCTCAAGCATGGCCAGTGATTCAGCACTGGCGAGGTACACACAGGCCTTCCCCTTGCTATTCCACCGGCCGCCGTACAAGCGGGCTCCCTCCCCATCGAAGGCCGTCTGGAGCCACTTCCGCTTGACGAGGCGGTAACCACGAACCGTACTCACGCGAAGACGCCGTGCTCAAGCCGTCCGATCAGATCCAGCACAGCTTCAGCGCCAGCAGTCGTCGCCACCATCTCCACCGGTCGCCGACCACCGAGACCGCGCACTGAATTGAGGAGCCATCGTCTCGCCCGCTGTTGATCTCCTTCAAAGAGATCAACAGCGCTCTTGTAGACCTCGGCAAAGCGATACAGCCGATCGCCTTCGTCTTGCTTGAAGCGCCCAGCCGTGGCTCTCCGCTGCAATGTCGCCGGCTTGATAACGACATAACGCGCCAGCTCCTTGCTTTCCAGGCCAGACGCAGTAGCAAGCTCCGTGTAGACCTTGTACGGGACGCCTTTTTCCAAAGCCTCATGCAGTTGTGCCCCACGCGCTGGAAGACCCAGGGCCTTCCAAAAGTCGTCTTTCTTGGGCTTAGGCTTCGGCCGATACTCTTCGATGGCAGCTTCCATGGCCTCTCCTCCAATCATTTGATATAACAACAATGTATCAGAATACCGCAAGACTGTCACTGCGGTTGCAACTCCAGGCAGATCTAGGCGCGGGCACCTATAGCCCCTCTACGCTACAGCTTGCCCGAGGACTACCCTCAGCGAGTATCGCAACATTGCTTATTGCGTAAGCACGGCCCCAACAGAGAGAGGTAAAGTAGACCGAAAGAACAGGAGAGGTTGCATGCCCAAGTCCACCGATCATAACCAAGTGTTTGAAAATAGCGTACTTCAAGCGACTAAAGAGCTATTGGAGCCAAAGCTCGCGACCCTGCCTTGGCATCAGTTCGAACTTGAGTACCATTCGCCTACAGGCAGAGCGAGATTGCAGGTCCGTTGTCAGCAAGAAGCCGATTCTCCTGTCAGAACCTTGGTCCTCTCTGTCACCTTCTTGCACGACTCCGAGGAGCTTCAGCTTAGTAACATAATGATGCCGCTCGCCCTACGTTGGGAGCGGCTTGGCAAGCGCACTATTAAGGCCATCTTCGAGGTTGCCCATTCAGCCGGCTACGATCTCTTCCTCATAGATACGGTCCCGTCCTTCCATGATCGACTTCTGAAGCGGAACGCTCGAGCTGTGACCGATGACATTGTGATGATCACACCGGAAACTGACCTCGTGAGTGACATTGGCAGTCCAAAGCCCAATTCTAGCGAAGTGCGCGGCTATTCAATCTTCGGCGTTCTCGATGAACTAGATGCGGACGCCTAGCCTAAGATCGATTGATGGCGAGCCAAACCTGACAACTTAGCAGCTCACCACTATCGAGCAGGGCGGTTAGCTTCCGGCTGTAATTCACGCCGCCTAGTCCCTTTACCAGGAGAGAGCTATCGAGCACGCTCCCTCAGCACGGCCTCTCTTGACGCAATTATATGAGAAACAGCGCAAAAATCCCTTACGGCATCCGCAATAACAGGTTGGTGCATATCAGCCAGCTCACCAGGGCCGAACGCGGCGGCCGTAGCGGCTGTGTCTGTCCTGAGTGCAGAACGCCGCTTGAGGCGAGAATGGGGGATATTGTCCGTCACTATTTCGCACATACCAGAGGCACCCGACCATGCGCTGGGGGCACTGAAACCGGAATACACCTAGCCGCAAAGCAGTTGATCGCAGACCGAAAGGAAATTCCCATTCCTCTGCTTCAGGCGGTACTTGAGGGGAAGGATAGCCTTGGCTACAAGCACACAGAATCCAAGGTCATTTTCCCCGGCCGCGATCGGCAGGCGGTGGATGATACGAAGCTTGAGTTCAGCCTAGGGGACATCCGCCCTGACCTTATCGTGAGCTTGGGTCAGATAGAAATCCTAGTCGAGGTGGCCGTAACCCATTTCATCGACGCGGAAAAGCAGCAGCGGCTTGAGTCCCGTGGCCAGCGCTGCATCGAAATCGACCTGGGGGACATACCACGGAACCTAACACCAGCCGATCTCGAAGAGCATGTATTTAACTATCAACGGGCCTACTGGATCGTAAATCCCAAGATCGAAGCGGAGCAGGAAAAGCTACGCCCAAGACTCCAGCAGCAGATCGAGAAGGCCAACAAACGAATAGCACAGGCGAATATCGCAAGGGAACAAGAGGAGCAGCGTCAACGTGAACAACATGCCCGGATGGAATCTTATTTTAAAGCTCAGGAACAGAAACACGCTGAATTAAAACGCCAACGGGAGGAGGAGCAGCGCCGGGCGAAAGAAAAAGCGACCGAGCAGGCCGAAATCCGACGACGCGAAGCCGAGGTTGCACGTCAACTCGAAGCTAAAGCCGAGCGGCATCGGCAACAGAAAACTTGGGAGCAAGAGCGTCAGCAACTCGATCTTAATGAGATGCGCCATCTCGCCATGGAACTTTTCGCGTCCTGTCAGCGTATTCATGCCAGGTCTGGCAAGGTGGCTACATCAACACGGTTCTGCTTGCCGATGGCCCGGCACAACCTCGAACGAGATATTCACAAAATGGACCTGGAAGCCATTCCTACCGCGGTTGAAACACGCACAGAATATGACTGGATGTTCGGGGTGCCGTCTCGTGAGTGGAAACTCGTGGCCTTGCTAGGCGTCGTCTATACCCGTGAGAACATCCATAGCCGCTATTGGATCTCAATCCAAGCCATTGAGCGCTGCCTCAGGGAGTTCGGATATCAGCCAGTTGTCGCTCTTCAGCGTGCAGATCAGTTGCTGAATACTGCTCGTTACTACCAGGTTCTCTCAGATGATCCTGCATTAATGACACTGGAACTGCTTCCAAGGCCCCTGGACGCGATTGCAGAATTCGTTGGCGAATTGAGCAACTTCAATATGATTCATCTGCTAGCTGCCAAGCTAGATGAACTTGCGTTCATACCCAAGCCTGCTAACAGCTGGCGCTCATGACATCAGCACCAACTCAAGCAGAGAGTAGCTGATTTTGCCTTGGCCTAGGCGTCCGCGAAGACTTTGAGTAGGGTGCCACCAGAATTAGCCTTGTCCACCAGCGCATCCTTGACCAGCCAATACTCGGTTAACACTTGCTAAATGAGCCGTATGTAGGCGAGGAAATGGTTCACCACCAGCTCAATGATCTGTTGACGAGCTTCCGATTCGGCCATACTTGAGGTGACGCTTGCTTGCGCTGGATACACCAGTTATCCCTAGCAACACAGCTCAATGCGATTGACTCGGAGGGAGGAGACATGTGTAGTCGATATGAGGCGCCTGACGCCGATCAGCTGTTGCATGACTTTAAAGTTACGCCAGAACAAGAGATGCAAAGCGAACTCTGGCCAGGGTATTCCGGCCCGTTTCTCCGTCCGCCACAATCGAGCGACCCCCATGACGAGGCAGCTCCCCCGTTAGAGGCACTGGTTGGAATATTTGGCCTACTGCCGTTTTGGGCTAAGGACACTAAGCTGGCGAGGAGAACTTATAACCCCAGCTTATTCATGAGGCCGACCTGAAAACGAAGATGGCGGATGGTATTCTCTTGAAAATTCAGTGTGTTCCGCCAAGAATCTGAACCAAGAGAGCCATCCGCTATGGATGAAAGCCTATCCACCTGGACGCCCTCATGCAACGGCGCTGTCCGTGTTGAGCTGAGCGGCCAGCGCACTACCAGCGACAGCGGCGCTCTGCTGTTGCGTGAGGCCCTCGACAACAGCGGCGTGATTGAGGCGCTGGAAGACAATCTGGTCGATCGACGCCACCCGCTGCGCATCCTTCATTCGCTGGCCAGCCAGTTGCGTACCCTGGTGCTGCAGCGTGCGATGGGCTGGATCGACCTCAGCGATACCGACACGCTGCGCCGTGATCCGCTCTGGCAGCTGGCCTGCAGCGATGCGCGCGGGACAACGCCCCTGGCCCAGGACCGGCCCTCTCAAGCCACGCTGTCGCGGCTGCTGACCTGCCTCGGGCGCTGCGACAATATCGATGCCGTGCACGAAGGCCTGCTGCGACTGGTGATCTGGCGCCTGACCGCGCTGAAGAACGGCGAGCGCCCCAAGCAGCTGACGCTGGACATCGACGGCCTGCCGATCGAGGTCCACGGCCACCAGGGCGGCTCGGCCTATCATGGCCTGTACGGCGCGCGGATCTATTCACCGCTGGTCGCCTCGCTGGCAGAAACCGGCGACATGGTGGGCGGCCTGCTGCGCGAGGGCAACGCCGGCCCGGCCGAGAACGCCGACACCTGGATCCCGCATCTGGTGCGGCGACTCAACGAGAGCACCGGCGCCCAGGTTCGGGTGCGCATCGACGCCGGTTTCACCGACAACGCGACGCTGGAGGCCCTGGAAGAGTGCGACATCGAGTACCTGGGCCGACTGCGCAGTCACTCCGGCCTGCAGAAACTGGCGGCACCGCACCTGAAGCGGCCACCCGGCCGGCCACCCGAGCAGCCTCGCGAGTGGTGCCACGATCTGGAGTATCAAGCGGGCTCTTGGTCGGCACCGCGTCGCGTGGTGCTGGTGGTGCAGGAACGCCCCGATGACCTGCTGCTGCATGCCTTCTTCCTGGTCACCAACCTCGGCAAGTTCGACTGGCCGCCGGAGAAGGTCCTGGCGCTCTACCGCAAGCGCGGCAGCGCCGAGGCGCACATGGGCGAGGTGAAGTCGGCGCTCGACGTGCACCTCTCGTCGACCGATCGCGGCGCCTCCACCGTTCAGGACGTGATGGCCCGCAACGAGGTGAGCCTGCTGCTCAGCCTCTACGCCTACCAGGTCCTGCATGGCCTGCGCTGCCTGCTGGAGCGGCAGACCCGGCAAGGCTGGAGCCTCAGCCGGATGCGCGAGCAGGTGCTGAAGGTCACCGCCACGCTGAGGCTGCACGCTCGGCGAATCACCGTTCATCTGGGTGCCGCCGCCGACAAGTGGTGGCCGACGCTGCTGAAGGGGTTGCCGAAGCTGACCGCACTGAGCTGACGCTCCTGCGAGACCACCACAGCATCAGAAAGCGAGCGACCGGAGCGGCGGTCGGCGATCACGGCTGCTTGGACGGCCGCCATTGATTCCAAAGAGCTATAAGTAAGTAGGAAAAGGGCTGCGTTCTGGCATTACTCAACAGCCACTCGCGCTGAAGAGGCGAATCCTGATAAGCAATGCCAACAGCCAGTACCTTCAGACCGCTCAATCAGCGCCCTCGTGAATAAGGCGGGATAACGCGAGGTCAGAAACGGTCGCCAGCAAGCCATCATTCCGTTCTGCATGGCGTCTGGGGCAACATTGCATCATTCCCGCAAAGGCGATCTTCGAACCTGATTGGCGCTCCGGGAAAGCGGTTCCGACTCGTATCACTCGGGCAGATGGAGGGCTCATGAGCATTGCAGGTCTCTGGGAACGCTGGATCAACCCTGACGGTGAAACCGTGTATAGCTATTCGATGCTCACGGTCAACGCCGACGACCACACCATGATGAAAAACTACCATCGCCAGGGCAGTGAGAAGAGAATGGTAGTCATCTTGCCGAATGGGGCGCTCAAGGACTGGCTGACCGCACCAGCAGCGGAAAGCATGGCATTCATGAGGCAATACCCTGCTCACCGGCTACAAGCTGAGCCAATGCCGAAAGAATCCGGTCGCCGCAAGAGAAGCTAGAACAGGCATGCATCGCAAACCGCCAAAGTAGCTTTTAACTCAAAGCGCTTGCTTGTAAAGGTTAGTCAGGAATTTTTCAATTGTATCGATCGTAGAGTCAATAAAGGCTCTCTCAACCGTAATTTGATTATTCCAGCCATAAGATAGACCGCTTGTATCACGTATTATCACTTCAAGTGATGTGAGTTCTCCAGGTGGCTCGCTTCTTTTGACATAGCCTTCTTCGTGGACAATCTGGTTTCTAACCTTGTTAAATTTCATAAGATCCACCCAATAGCCGTTCATGCCATTGGACTGAAAATCTAGTCCTGCAATTTTCGAGAGATAAATCCTCGAGCCTTCCACTCCACTCTTCTGCAGGTCTGCCAGTGAGATCGGGAGATTATCTTTTTTCTTCAACCTTTTGCAAAGCATGACCATTTGCTTTTCAAGGAAAGAATATAAGGAAACTACGGTGGACCTTCTGAATGTCCCAACGAATACGTTTTCTATTTGCGAAACATCATCAGAAAGAAATTCCATTATCTCCTGATATTCATACTCATCTCGACCGAAGTTTTCACGCGGCAAATCATAGGAATTGATAAGCGCTTGTTTATCACTATGGAATTTGCTGTCCAGCTCATCAGTGTATTTACGAAAATCCTCTAATCTATCGATACAAGCATTGATGACAAGAGCTTGCATCGCGCTTTTCGATAAACCATTTCTCAAGCTGTTGGGCATAAGGAACCTCTATCAGTTTTCATTTGGCCATCCCGCTATCCCCCGCCAAGGGCGGATCGAGGTGATTGAATACACAGAGCGCTCATCCTGGCCCTGAAATGTGTCGACACGCTCTACCTCGTCATCTACTGCCAAGGGCCTGCCCTTGAAGTCGATAATAGTTGCTGTCGGATCATCGTTACCCCACTCAGCCTGAAACCATCGATGTTCCCCTGTCATGTCTATTAGCACGAAAGGGTAGAGTGTCAGCCGCTCTTTCTCGTCTGCGCGCTCTTTAGCATAGCCATACATCTCGTCTGACCACAGTCGGCCATCCTGGCCAATGAGCGCCACCAAACGCATAACGCTTTTACGATCGGCCGTGTATTCGAGGTCAATCTGTACTGGTTGGTTACTTGTAACTATCGTCTCTTCCGGGCTCGTATCATTCAGTGCCATTTCTATCGGTCTCAGCCTTTCGTCTTGGGAATCTTTATCCCGTCCAGCTTGTAGTGCTCGCCTAGCTCAATAGCGCGGCGCACCGATTCCAATACCGGCTTGCGAACTGCGCGGTAGCGGGTAGAGTCAGGCGAGGCGAACCAACCCTTCACCGTCTCCACGCTATACCCAGTCAGGGTGGCCACATGATTCTGGTTCAAGCCATGCCGCTCCATAAGCTGACGGAGAGCTTCATTCGTCGGTTTCTCGGAAGTGCTCATTAATATCTCTCTATATATCGCTACTGGTGCCTACCAGCAACGTTCGTTCATATATGGCGCCTTACAGCGCATCTAAGGTGGAGACTACGCTTCAAGGCCCCAGCAGCGCCTAGCGCGATCCCTGGCTCTCTCCTGTGTGTGCGCTTCAGGAAGAGCAGGGGAGCTGTCCTGGTTGAAGTGCGCCAACAAGTCGCCAAACAGCGTGGAGTCTCGTAGGTCGAGGTCGATGCCTACCAGCCCATCGACTGCTTGGTGAATCTCCATGACAGACCAAGGCTCCAGCTGAGCTATGCACTCATTGTCGCGAATAAGACGCTGGATCTCAGGATGCTCCTTGATCGTCTCGATCTGCACGGTTGATGCCCTGAGGTTCGCCATGTGGCCTCCAATTTAATAGGTACTGCTGATAGTTTAATGTGCAATGCACACGACTGCAATGTTTGTAAGTCTTCTGTAATAACAATCAATACCCCATGCAGTCTCGCTTTTAAGGCTGTTTATTGCTCGCTCAGGCTGATTAACAGAAGCTATAAAAGTGTGCGTTTAGCTTGAAAAAGTGTGCATTGCACATTATTATAAAGGTCATCAGCTACACGACCTTGAGACATACCATGAACCTAGCGATCAACCTCGACACCGACACCGCTATGCCGGCTTCATTCGAGCCTGCTTCTACCTCTCTGCCCGAGCGCGTTCGCCAGGCCATCGATCTCCTGAAAACTATTATTACCGAGCAACCTACCTCGCTTGTGCTCGCCTATGAATCGCCCCGGGTTCCGTAGACACCTCCAGGCCTTATACTGAAGGCAGTTAGGAGGACTCATGAGCCGTCAACGATATACCGAAGAATTCAAGATCGAAGCCGTCAAGCAAGTCACAGAACGGGGCCATCCCGTCGCCGAGGTCGCAGCTCGGTTGGGCGTGTCCGGCCATAGTTTGTACCAGTGGCTCAAGCGCTATACCAAGCCTGCAGAACAACGCCAGCAGGACGATGACCTTCAAGCTGAGAATCGGCGATTAAAGGCGGAGCTGAAACGTGTATCAGAAGAGCGAGATATACTAAAAAAGGCCACCGCGTACTTCGCCAGGGAGTCCGACTGAGGTACGCGTTCATTCAGGACCATGCGAATCAGTATCCGGTGCGCCGGTTGTGTAGCATGATGGACGTGCACCCCAGCGGTTATTATGCCTGGTGCCGTAACGCCATGTCTGACCGGGCACGAGACGACCAGCGCCTACTGGGGCTGATCAAGCACGCCTGGCTTGAGAGTGGCGGTGTATACGGTTATCGCAAGATTCACCAGGACCTGCGAGAGATCGGTGAAGTCTGTGGCAAGCATCGAGTGGCCCGTCTGATGCGTGAGGAAGGACTACGTTCACAAACCGGTTATCGGCGACGGCCGGGCCGCTATGGCGGCAAGCCAGCGGTAGTATCACCTAACCACCTGAATCGTCAGTTTGACGTAACGGCACCCAACGTTGCATGGGTCACCGACATCACTTACATCCGCACTTACGAGGGCTGGCTCTACTTGTCGGTGGTGATCGACCTGTTCTCTCGGCAGGTGGTGGGATGGTCAATGAAGCCTCGCATGACGACAGATCTGGCACTGGATGCCTTGCTGTCCGCCGTCTGGCGGAGGAAGCCCCAAAAGCCCGTCATGATTCATTCGGATAGGGTAGTCAGTTCAGCAGCTCGGATTGGCAAAGTTTTTTGAAGGCCAATCATCTGGAGGGCAGCATGAGCCGCCGGGGCAACTGTCACGACAATGCTGTTGCTGAAAGCTTCTTCCAGCTCCTCAAGCGAGAGCGAATCAAGCAGCGTATCTATCCAACCCGAGAGGCTGCTAAAAGCGATGTGTTCGATTACATTGAAATGTTCTACAACCCAAGACGCCGCCACGGCACGAGTGATGACGTGTCACCCGTTGAGTACGAACGGCGGTATTTCCAGAGCCTGACGGGTGTCTAGAAGACCCGGGGCGATTCAGATTTATCTTCGAGTAGATATTGTTACTTAATAGCAATCATCCTAAGTCGTAAAGCATTGCCAATCACGCTCACTGAAGAGAGTGACATCGCCGCCGCCGCGATAATCGGTGATAACAGCATACCTGTGAAGGGGTACAAAATCCCTGCGGCAATGGGGATGCCTGCCGCGTTGTAAGCAAAGGCAAAAAAGAGATTTTGGCGAATATTACGCATGGTGGCTTTTGAGAGCTTATGCGCCGTGGCAATACCGGTAAGATCTCCTCGCAGTAGAGTAACCCCAGCGCTTTCTATCGCCACATCGGTGCCGGTTCCCATGGCAATGCCGACATCCGCTGTAGCCAGCGCAGGTGCATCGTTCACGCCGTCGCCGGCCATGACAACAATGCGCCCTTCATCACGGAGACGCTGAATCACTCGGCCTTTATCCTCTGGAAGCACTTCAGCTTCGACCTCATCAATGCCTAGCCGACGTGCCACAGCGTTGGCGGAGGTGCGATTATCGCCTGTCAGCATCACCACTCGAATGCCGTCAGCCTGGAGTGAACGAATGGCTTCTTCGGTGGTTTCCTTGACCGGATCGGCAATGGCGAGCAGCCCAGCTAAATTCCCGTCGATGCTCGCAAAGATGACAGTAGCACCGTCGCTGCGCAATTGATCGGCATGTGTGTCTTGAGACTGGGTGTTAACGCCCTCGCTTTCCATCAATAGCCGGTTGCCCAGGGCAATACGCTTGCCATCTATCTGGCCTATAACGCCCATGCCATTGGGAGCCTCGAAGTCCAACGCTTCTGTTAATTTTACCTCTGCCTCTTTAGCCTTTTCGACTATTGCATGGGCCAAGGGGTGCTCGCTGCCTCGCTCAAGACTAGCTGCCAAGCGCAAAAGCTCCGATTCAGCAATGCCTTCAGTGAGAATCAACTCGGTCACTCGTGGTTTGCCTTCGGTAAGCGTGCCGGTTTTGTCGACGACGACGGTGTCGACCTTCTCTAGACGTTCAAGAGCTTCGGCATCGCGAATCAACACGCCTAACTGGGCACCGCGCCCTACACCGACCATAATTGACATGGGGGTAGCAAGACCTAGCGCGCACGGGCAGGCAATGATCAGAACACTAACCGCCGCAATAAGGCCAAACGCCATCGGCGGGGTAGGGCCCCACAATGACCAGGCGATGAAAGCCACAACAGCAATGAGAATAACGACGGGTACAAAGATGCTGGCGACTTTGTCGGCAAGCCCTTGAATGGGTGCGCGGCTGCGCTGGGCGCTGGCGACCATTTGCACAATCTGCGACAGCATCGTGTCCTGGCCCACCTTGTCAGCGCGCATGACAAAGGATCCTTGACCATTGATGCTGCCGCCAATGACGCCATCGCCGACTTCCTTTTTCACCGCTAGTGGTTCACCGGTAACCATGGATTCGTCAACGTTGGAGCGACCTTCCATCACTTCGCCATCTAATGGCACCTTATCGCCGGGGCGCACCCGGAGACGATCCCCTACCTGAACCTGGTCAAGAGAGATATCTTCCTCATTGCCCTGATCATCAAGGCGTCGAGCGGTAGCAGGCGCCAAGTCGAGCAGAGCACGAATAGCGCCAGAGGTTTTTTCACGAGCGCGTAGCTCTAATACTTGTCCCAGTAAAACTAAAACGACAATCACTGCCGCTGCTTCGAAATAAACGGCCACCGAACCATCGGCTTGACGGAAGGCGTCGGGAAAGATGCCCGGTGTGAGGGTGGCCAGCAAACTGTAGAGCAACGCGGTGCCGGTACCGATCGCGATTAGCGTGAACATATTAAGGCTGCGATGCACTAGCGAACGCCATCCGCGTACAAAGAATGGCCAACCTGCCCAGACGACTACCGGCGTTGCCAGCAGCAGTTGAATCCAGTTAGAGGTTTGCTGGGAAATAAAATGCATAAGGCCAAACACGTGGCCACCCATTTCTAGGGCAAACACGGGGAGGGTCAGTACTAGGCCGATCCAGAAACGCCTGGTCATGTCCTTGAGTTCGTCCGAAGGGCCGGTGTCAGCAGAGACGGTCTCAGGTTCCAGCGCCATGCCACAGATTGGACAGTCGCCTGGGCCTTCTCGTCGAACTTCTGGGTGCATCGGGCAAGTATAAATAGACCCCGAGGGTACTGACGCTTGTGACTGTTTGCTTGGCTCAAGATACGCATCAGGCTTGGCAATAAACTTTTCCTGACACTTTTCTGAGCAGAAGTACCAAGTCTTACCCGCGTGATCGGCACGGTGGCGGGAGGTATGGGGATCAACGTCCATGCCACAAACAGGGTCTTTCACCTTTGTCTCGTTATGGTCTTCAGACATCGTTCATTCTCCCCGTTTGGCGAACAAGGCGCATGGCTTCGTGCTCTTCAAGTGCTAAAAGGGAATCTAAGAGCTCTTTAGCCTCAGGAATTTCCGCTTTGCCAACGAGGGTTCGATAAAGGTTTATCGTTTGTTCATGGAAATCAAAAACCTCTCGGCAAATGTCGTCAACACTTAGCGTGGAATAGGGCGCATCGCAGGTACGATGCGTACGGATAGGTTTATGCTCCAAATAGTCATAAACGTAGGTTTTTAATGCTTTCGCGTCAGCAGTCTGTTCAAAGCGCGCCACAACGCGCTGCATTTCCGCTTCCTGTGCAGCTAAGTAATTGAGCAACATGCGAGCGCGCTCTTCTTCGTGTATATCGGCGCAATGAGCAAGGCAAGCTGCAAGATGCTCGTGTAACTGACGGGTCCAATCGATCAATTCACCAAAGGTTCTAACGTCCATTTGGTACCTCCTATAACGCTATTAACGTTAATGAGTGTGAGAGTGCTCGCTATCGTTTGAAGCGTCGCGTTTGGATAGGAAAATCCATTCGCCGAGTAAAAGAGTAGCCATTACTACGCCAGCAACGATGAGCACCATGGGGTCCGAGATGGCTTTTACCCATAAAAAGCCGATTAACACGACAGCATCTAGTAGTATGGCAATGCTAGGAATAACAGGATTAGCCCCCACTCTGTCCTTGAGATGACGAAGCACACCCCAGTGGATGGCCATATCCATGATCAGGTAGAAAATGATGCCTAATGCTGCGATGCGGCTCAGGTCAAAAAAAGCGGTGAGCACTAAGCCAAATACGATGGTGTACACCAGTGTATGCTTTTGTACACTGCCGGGCATGTGGAAATGGCGGTGAGGAACCAGCTTCATTTCTGTCAGCATGGCGAGCATGCGTGAAACGGCAAAGACGCTGGCGATGATACCGCCCGCCGTTGCCAACATGGCGAGAATGACGGTAAACGCAACTGCCGCTTCACCCAGTGCGGGACGGGCAGCGGCGGCCAGGGAGTAGTCTTGGGTTTCGATAATTTCAGGCAAAGATAGGTTGCTGGCAACGGCAAAACCGACAAGGGCATAGATCACCACGCATAGCGCAATCGAGATCGTGATAGCTTTGCCAAGATTCCGCTTAGGATCTTTAAGCTCCGAACCACTATTGGTAATCGTCGTGAAGCCTTTAAATGCCAGTATGCCGAGCGCCGTAGCACCTAAAAAGCCCGTTATCGTAGGCGTAGGTGCATCGTTGCCAGCACCCATTTCGATGGAGTCGGCAATAAACACGCCGACAATACCAAACACTATAATGCCACCTATTTTGATAAATCCGAGCACCGAGGCGACGGTCTCGATCAAGCGGTTGGCGGATAAATTGATCAAAAAGGCTATTAGCAGTAAACCAACCCCGAGTAGGGGCACAAATAGTGAACGATCCCCCAGGTCAAACAACTCAAGCGTGTAGGAACCAAACGTTCTCGCCAAAAAACTCTGTGCGATCACCATGGAAAAATACATCAGGAGGGCATGAAAGGCGGTGGGAAGCGTCGGGCCATACGCTTTCTGTAAATACATGCCAATCCCACCTGCTGATGGGAAGGTATTGGACATTTTAACGTAAGAATAAGCGCTGAAAGAGACAATGACGGCAGCGGCCAGAAAGGCTAGAGGAAATAGCCGACCAGTCATTTCGGCCATTTGGCCGGTTAGCGCAAAAATACCGGCCCCAATCATCACGCCGGTGCCTAATGCAACGGCACCGACCAACGAAAGACTGTTTTCTTTATATTGTGGCGTTCTATCCTGCCCAACCATGAAAGCGACTCCTTGTATTAACGGCAACCACAGCAGCAATAACTGCCGAGGACTCCTGTGCGGTGTTTTTTGATGCTATATAAATTAAATATAGAACCTATGTGCAGCCACATGGCAAATGACTAACGGAAGGTCTGATTTTGCGAGGCCACAGGCAAGCAGCTCTTACCCTAAACTAGCTAGTCTTGCTCCTGGTTGTGTCATGTAGCCGTTATGACTATTAATGACAGCTCCAAGGTTCCTGTTTAGCGTTGTCTTTAACGTTCTGATCGACGAAACGGTAATACTCCTTCTTAAAGCGGTTCCACCGATCAGCGCTGACCTGTATGTCATGGAGCTTGAGAATTTTTTCAACGTCATCGATGCAGAGCCTCAGCGCATCGTAAGCAAGGCTGATATTTCGGTTTTTCTCGTTGTAGACCACCTTATCCATTCCATAGAGTCGGTCGATATCTGACAGCGCTTCTTCAATGCGTTTGGATTTACTAGGCTTGATTTTTAAATTCCGAGTCACCAGTGTGTTTTTGGAAACACCCAAGCGGTGCTCTTGTTGTGTCGTTTTCATGGTCTTTCTCCCAGGCGCGTACATGTATATATAGAGTGGTTCAGTCCTTGTCTATTTTGTCCTTATGACCGCCGTGGTGTTTATGCATGAAAATATGCATCAGTGGGCATGCTGCCAAAAAGAGGAAAGGTAAGAACTGAAATAGGTGGAGACGGTGCTCGGTTCCAATCAGGTATCCCGCCCAAATGACAAACCCAGCAAGTGGCACCCACAACATCAGCAAACGACTACTTGTACTGTTACTCATAATCACCTCAGTAACTCGCCCAAAGAGCCAACAGCAGTTAAGGCCGTTGGTTTGGGAAAAATCAAATAAATAACCCCAATAACAGCATGGATGATTTGTCTGAACGCAACCTGAACAGCATCGGAGGGAAATATGATCCTGATCAAGCGCCTCGCAAAAAGTAGGCGATAATTACCCAAGCGGTATCCATAGCCTCATTCCCATCATCATTAGGTTTTCGGTGAGCGATACAAAGCTTAATGGGTATTACTGTTGCCGACACAGGCGCACTTGAGCTCACGTTTATCGAGGTATATCGCTTTAAAGACAGAACCTGTCACACGGTGCCAACGAATAGCGCCAGTGGCGCAGCCAGCCAGATAAGCGTATCGGCCAGCAATTAGTAGCTTCGGAAGTATCTAGGCGTGAAGGTAAACGTAACTGAAGGGGACTTGGCGCTGGGCGTGCAGGTCATAGTTGAGAAACATGGCGCTAAAGCTCGCTACGCCCTGCAGCTTTTGCAGACCCGGGGGTATGATCGCTGTGGCTACGGCATACTCTAGCACGCGTGCAGTGAATATTATGCACTGAACCTCCCAACTGGCAGAAAAATCGATGAGTAACGCAGTGGCAAAAATTGCCAGCACAGGGCGATAGGTGGTCGCATTAGGGTCTGAAACGCTAACTCCCAGGTGCTCATGAAGCTCTTCATAGCCGCCAATACGTTCATAGCCCAGATATCCCTGGGAAATCGTATCGACATGTTCCTGCTCTGTAAACGCGTCAATCTCTTATCGCGAAGTCAGCAGGTTTACGTTCACCTAAGGCCCATGTGCACGAGCAGGTCAACGATCTACAAGCCAAACGGACATATGTACTCTCCTGTTTGCAACCATAAGCGCGAGCGCTGGAGTGGGTCGTTGTCACCGTTATGAACCTCTTAGTTGTTTATTAACACTATATTGCTTACCTAACATAATAATCTAACTCCCTTCCACAGCCTTCAGATCAAATATGTGGCGCGACGAAAACTTTATTGTGAAGTGAGCCAGTCAATCTTACTATGAACCGCCCCGGTTATTCCGGAGACCGGTTTGTTTGAGTCAGGCAGCTTCACCCGACTCCTCCAATTGACGATAATACGTCCTTTCTCGTTCTGCTGGTGGAACGTTTCCGATGGGTTCCAGCAGTCGGCGATTGTTAAACCAGTCAACCCATCCCAGCGTGGCATACTCAACGGCATCTCGCCCTTTCCATGGTCCACGATGGTGAATCACCTCCGTTTTGAATAAGCCGATGATGGTCTCGGCCAGCGCATTGTCGTAGGAGTCACCGGTGGTGCCGACTGAGGCATCGATACCCTCATCAGCCATACGCTCTGTGTAGCGGATCGAGAGATATTGGCTTCCTCTATCACTATGGTGGATTAACCCTTGCCTGTGCTTTCGTGCCCACAGGGCTTGCTCCAGAGCGTCCAGTACCAATCCCGTTTTCATCGACGTTGCTACACGCCAACCCACGATACAGCGTGCATAAACATCGATAACGAACGCAACGTAAACGAAGCCAGACCAGGTAGCGACATACGTAAAATCGGCCACCCAAAGCTGATTAGGACGCATGGCCGTAAAGTCACGTTTCACTAAATCAGGTGCTCGTTTCTGGCCGGGATCACTGATCGTCGTGAAGGGGCGTTGGCCTCGCACCACGCCGCGAATTCCCAGGCGTCGCATGAGTCGTTCTACGGTGCAACGAGCAACATTAACGCCCTCACGGCGGAGTTGCCGCCAGACCTTACGAGTACCGTAGACGCAGAAGTTTTCTTTCCACACTCGCTGAATCTCAGCGGTAAGAAACGCATCCTGCCGATATCGACCTGCCCGCCGCTCAGGATCGGTCTCAAGTGACTTGTGGTGGTAATACGTCGATGGGGCGATTGGCAGCTGGCTACAAATCGACTCGACCCCGAACTGAGCACGATGCTCGTCGATAAATGACACCATCAATTGGGTTTGCGGTCGAGCTCCGCCTGGGCGAAAAAAGCAGCCGCCTTACGGAGAATTTCATTGGCGCGCTTCAATTCGACGTTTTCACGCTCTAGCTGCTTGAGTCGTTCATGTTCATGCAGGTTAGCCGAGCTATCTTCCTGCGTGAGTTCTGAGCGTTTGCACCAGGCTCTTAAGGTCTCTGGTGTACAGCCAAACTTGCTGGCAATGGAGCAGATCGCCGCCCACTTGGACGGGTATTCGCCTTGCTGTTCAAGGACTAATCGAACAGCTCGCTCCCGGACTTCTGGGGAATATCGTTTTGGTGAGTTCATAACTCCATCCTCTCAAGATATGGAGTCTCCGGTAAAGCCGGGGCGGTTCACTAAGCCTGAAGGCGCCTCAGTCGTTAGGTAATAAGTTTATTTTATATGAAATTTGTTAACTTCCATGTCTCAACATAAACATTTGAGATTCGCTAAAGTGTATATTTATTCGCTGACAATGCGAAGTTGGTTTTCTAAGTAAGGGCTAGCATTCGCCGGGAGCAGGTTTGTCGGAGTTAAAAGGACCAAGAGGTTGTTTTCTACTTAATAACACAAGTGGGCGGTTGAGACGGTAGCTAACAGTGTGGTGACCCATAAGGTGACTAAGAAAATTTGTTATAGGGCATAGACACTATTATTTACTCTGGGGGTATTCCAGTTTGTATTGGAAAGGGGTTCTCAATACTTTCGTCTGCTTGGTGACGCCTTTGCTCTTGTGTCCATAATATCTTGAGATAATTCACCACATCTCGTATCTCGCTGGGAGCCAAAACTTCCTGATACGCTGGCATCGTTAGCCTATCGGTTTTATTCCAGGGGTCGCGCCAACCCTCGGCAATAATTCGGTAGAGCATGGCATCAGAGTGTTTCCAGGTATGGCCCTCTGGCCCATGTGGTGGAGCAGGTAACTCGCCTAGAGCATTTTGCTCTTCCCAGTTGGGCATGCCTTCGCCTTGTGTACCGTGGCAACTAGCACAGTATTGTCGGTAAACTCTTTTTCCGTCTTCCAGCTGAGGAGTATCGCTTGAAAAAGGACGGTCCTCAGCCATGGCGTGCCCCACAACCATTAGCGTCAGCCATGAGGCAGTGAAAAAACAGTGCTTACGCATCGGGATAAGTCCAGGATTGGCCTTCGTCTTCACTGTGTAGAAGTTCCCCTTTCTGGTTTAAACCATAGAGAGTGTCTTTGGCGGAGAGTGTGAGTGCAACGAGCTCTGTGCCGTCACCAGCTACTTGTTGCCACTCTTGACCACCCGTTTCACTACGCCATAGTCCTTGCTGTGTAACCACATAGACTCGCTTTGGGTTGCCAAGGCTATAAGCCACATCATAGACGCTGCCAGCATCAAGTGCTCCGGTCGGTCTCCAACCGCAAAAGCAGTCCATCGATAGACGCACCGCATCGTCCGATACCCCGTAGAGCCAGCCGGTCTGCATGCTGCCTTCCATGTCAGAGTGGACGAGTCGGTTAATCTTTTGTGAAGGACCACTGTCCATTTTTTTCCAGGTGGTGCCAGCATCCTCGCTTTGGTAGATGCCGTCTTCTTCAATTACCGCATAAAGTGTTTCGTTCTGACGGCGATGTACAGCTAGCGCAGTAACCTCTCGGCTAGGTAGGTTAGCGCTAAGCTCTTGCCAGGTTTCTCCATTGTCGGTGCTACGCTGCACCCCGATTGAGGGGCCTGCGATATAGAGCGCTTGCGGATCAGTGGAGGGGACCGATACCGCGCGCAACTGGCCTTCATTCACGTCTTCGGGCAAGGGAATCGCATTCCAGGTCATGCCTTCATCGGCACGCTGGAATAGTTGGTTAGCCTCAATTTTAAACAGTCGTTTGCCTGTTACGTCATATTGCAGTGCAAGCAACCCTTCTTCAGTTGCCAAGGCCGTAATGGCGCTGCCAAAGCTGACTGCGGCCAAGCCTGTCAGTAAGAAGACACGTAAAAAACGACTCACGATCATGTGCATTTCAATATTTCCTTAAATAACGATTAGCCGATAACACCTAGGGCAGGGAAAGTACGCAATAACCAATATGACAGCTCGGATAGTTTGCCTGTGATCATTAAGCTACCCATCAGAATCATGATCAACCCAGCCGCTATATGTATGAAATGCCCCCAGCGACGCAGGAATTTCTGGTGCTTTATGAAGCGATCGAGCGAAATAGCACTCAGCATGAAGGGCACACCCAGACCCAAAGAATAAACGCCGAGCAACGCCATGCCGCTCCAGGCGTTGGCCGTGGAAGCGCTGACGGTAAGAATGGCACCCAAAATCGGGCCAATGCAGGGGGTCCAGCCAAATGCAAACGCTAAACCAAGCAGATAAGCCGCACTGCGGCTTCCGCCGACGTCCTTCAGTCGACCCATAAACCGCCATTCTTGCTGAAACCAGCGCCACGGCATGAGCCCGGTCATGAAGGCACCAAACAGGATGACGATAAGGCCACCGACTAGGTTTGCTTCTTGGCGATACACCAACAGCAGACGACCAATGGCTGTGGCACTGGCTCCCAGCATCAAAAAAACGGTTGAAAAACCGAGCACGAACCACATTGACTGGGTTAATACCCGAAGACGCTCTCGTCTATCCGCTTCCTGTAGTTGTCCGAGCGAGCGGCCGGTCATGAATGAAAGATAGCCAGGCACAAGTGGCAAAACACAGGGCGAAATAAACGAGATCAGGCCTGCCAGAAAGGCAGTGGCAAGTCCTATATTGGCTACTTCAAGCATTATCCTTTACCTATGCTAGGCTTGGAATTTTGACGAGGACTGCTTGATTGACTCGCTTTGATCTACTATTTGGTGAGTGGTGGGCGCTGTGTCGGCATTCACTTCTGAAGCGTCTTCTACCTGGGCCTGAACATTGGTAGCGTCGCTTTGCTCGGTCGCTTCACCTTTTTTGTCTTTGCACTTCATTATGCATAGGCCTAATCCGCACATAATGAGACATGGCAATAGGCTCAATAGAATAGGCGCGATGCCGAGCAAGACCAGGTTATCCCAGCCAAAAGCAAGGCCGCCAGCCACTGCCACGCCACCCAGCAACATCAGGCCGCGAGGCCCTGTCAACAGGCCTTGTAGCCCCGATTTTTGTTTGCTCTGTTGGGTTTTGTCGTCACAACAACTCATGGTGCTACCTCATTATCTGGTTGCAATCATTTCGGTAAGAAAGTCGATCATGTCTTGAGTGTTCCACTCGGCTTCCCCCACGAGGCGCCCAATTTCTTTGCCTTGGCGGTCAAGTAGCAGCGTCGTGGGAATACCTACAGCCCCAAGATCTGCACTAGCCATCCCGGTTTTATCTATATAGGGAGCCAGATGCTCAATGCCTATCTCTTGATAAAATTCATTAACAATCTCGATCCCCTTACGGTCGATCGATAAGGCGACCACTTCAAAATTATCGCTGCCAAGCTCAGCCTGGAGGGCATCTAAAGTGGGCATTTCCTCTCGACAAGGCCCACACCATGTTGCCCAGATGTTGAGTAAAATCAGTTTTCCTTCAAAGTCAGCCAACGTTAAAGGGGTGCCGCCGCTATCCTCGAAACTGATTTCCGATACGTCGTTGGGGGTGGCCCAGAGAAGAAACCCTTGTGGCCCTGAGCTTTCTGACGGGGCGGCCATGGCAAGGGATGTGGCAGTCATCAGAAATACGGCTACGAGATATCCTGCCAGGATGGGTAGTTTCATCGCCACACTATCCCTTAGTGAGTCGCGTAAATGTCGGGGCTATCGGTCGGTTGCGAGGCTATGGCATAGACCTCGAGCGGGCCGCGTTTTTCTCCCGACATGCCCGGTGAGCCAAGCGGCATTCCCGGCACACTCAGCCCTATGATAGAGGGCTTTTCATCAAGCACTTGGGTCACACTCTCAACAGGCACATGCCCTTCGAAGAGATAGTCTCCTACGACCGTGGTATGGCAGCCATGCAGTTCTTCAGGGACGTTATACTCGGCTTTCATTTCCACTAGATCATGGGTGTCGACCGTCTCCACGTCGAAGCCGTTTTGTTCCAAATATTTGGCATATTCGGCACAACACCCGCAATTGGGATTTTTGTAGAGGGTCGCTGATATATCAGCCGCCAATCCCGATACGGGAAAAGCCAGCAAAGACGTAACAGCTAACGCTTGCCAATGTTTCATATATTGAGTGTCCGGTTAGTTAACAGGGCGGAAGGTCTCATTGACGCTGCCCGCATAAGAAAAAGGTTGCTTGCGTACAAGCAACCCCATCCGAGTCGTTTCAAGCGTCGTCGTTCTCATGCTGCATGTTTTCCATCATGGCGTTACATTTTTCCATCACGGATTTCATATCGCCCATCATGTCGTGCATACCACCTTCTTGCATCATATTGCTATGCATGTCATTGCCCTCCATCGGCTCCTGCTGATTCTCTTCTTGGGCAAGAAGCGAGCTAGCTCCGAAGCTACTGGCAGCAACAATGGCGGTAAACAGGATCGCAGTATTACGTTTACGCATGACACTCTCCTCCGTGTGTGAATCACTCTGCCAAACGAGCTGGTGGTAGGACTTGATTACGGTTTTTACCTTGTGGCAGAGGTGCTTTTGTAAGATATCCTTAAAGCAGACTTTAAGGTCAAGGCCTCATTTTAAATTTCGATGTACAACCGAAAGGTTTGCCATAAACGCTCAATTGAAGACTTGACCTTTGGGCAGCCTGGCGGTTGTAAGCTTGTAGTGGTCAACTAATCCCGGACAGTAATTTAAGATTTTCCTCAGCCACAACGGGAGGCATGCCACCGTTAAACGAATGAGGGCGCTGCTGGTTGTAGTAACCCATCAGATATCCACTAACGTCTTTCTTGGCCTCAGGTAGATTTCGATATCCCAAAGCCGGTATCCACTCCGATTTCAGGCTCCGGAACAGCCTTTCCATCGGCGAGTTGTCCCAGCAGTTGCCACGTCGGCTCATGCTTTGTTTAATTCGATAGCGCCAAAGTCTTTGGCGGAACTTGCGGCTTGCATACTGACTACCCTGATCGGAATGGAACATGACGCTCTTTGGCTGACCACGTTGCTCCCAAGCGTGATCCAGCGCTTTCACAACAAGATCTGCATCTGGGCTGGACGACATGGCCCAGCCAACAACACGACGAGCATAAAGATCCAACACAACGGCAAGATAGCTCCAACGCTGGCCACTCCAGATATAAGTGATGTCACCACACCAGACCTGATTGGGCTGGTCTGGTGTAAATTTGCGGTCAAGATGGTTCGCAATATCCGGTCGCTCAACGGTCGCCTGCTTGTAAGCATGAGGGCCCGGCTGCTTACAGATCAACCCCATTTCGCTCATCAAACGCCGAACCTTGAAACGACCAATGGTGACGCCTTCTTCGTTGAGCAAACCCTTGATCGAGCGGCTGCCAGCTGAGTTGCGACTCTTTTTGAAAAGGCGGTTTACCTGAGCTTTTAAGGCCAGACGCTCAACGTCCACGCGGTGCCGCCGCTGGCGGTACTCGTAGTAACTGGAGCGGCTAATATCAAACGCGTTACAGACCATTTCAACAGGCATTTGCTCACTCAACTGGTCTATCAGCGCGTACGATTCATGTCGTCCGACATCAAGAGAGCAGTAGCCTTTTTTAGGATGGTTTTTTCCATCTCAAGGCGTTTGCAGCGAGCCTCAAGCTCCTGAATGCGCTGCTGTTCTGGGGTTAACGCTTTGCCCTTAGGCGTTACTCCCTGACGCTCGTCCTCAAGCTGGTGAACCCAGCGTCGAAGGGCGCTTTCACCGACACCCAACGAGGTACAAGCTTGGGGATAGCTGTACCCTTGATCTAGTACTAGGCTGGCAGCTTCCTGCTTAAATTCAGGCGAAAAAGTACGTCGTTTCTTGGTCATCAGACACCTCGCTTATGGTGGCAATATTACCACCTACGTTGGTGTCCGGTTTTATTGAACCACTACAGCTGGCTACGAGTAAACAAATGAGGGTAAGCCAATGCGAGTTTCCGAGCTGGCTCAGACGGGAGGGGTAACGGCAGAAACAGTACGTCACTATACAAGGGAAGGGTTGTTGCAACCGCACCGCGACCCGCGCAACGGTTATCAACTCTACGATATAGAGTCCTTGGGGCGCCTACGTTTTATCGACTGCCTGCGTTCGCTGGGCGTTAGTCTTCCAGAGATCAAACAAATATTATCTTGGGCGGATCAAGGCACCGTAGAGTTTAATGAACCAGTACCACTCGCCACTCAAAGGCGACGTCTGAACTTGCGGACCCAAGAACTCCAGGTGATAGAGCGATGGTTAGATAACATGAACCAAGACAAGATGACTGAAAGCTTCAGTCTGAAGGAACTAATCGAATCGCTTGGGACAGGTAAATTAGTTTTCGAGGCTAATGATTCGCGAAGTAATCATTAGTGATGCGGCGAAGTCATGGCACTGTGCGTATCCATCATCCCTATCATGGATTGCAGATGCCAGAGTTGCCAGACGGCAAACGTAATAATCAGCAGCGCTGCTAGCGTACGAGTCGCGGGGCTACGTATCCATATTGAGACACGGCGCGCTGCCACTCCGGTCGCTAGGACGGCAGGCAAGGTGCCGAGCCCAAAGGGCCCCCATCATCGCGGCGGCACGCAATGGCTCGGCTACAGCAAGACTCCAGGCCAGCATCGAATAGATTAGCCCACAGGGCATCCAGCCCCATAGCGAGCCAAGTGCGAATGCTTGGGGTACTTTTACAACAGGCATCAAGCGACGGCCTATTGGTTCGATGCGGCGCCACAGGACGCGCCCCAGTGCCTCGATACGTAGCAAGCCCTTCCACCAGTTGGCGATATACAGTGCCATTAGTATCAACATGACCGCCGCCAGGATACGCAACACCAGGGCGAAGCTGTCCAGTGCATGGTTGAGCACGGAACCGAGCAGGGCCACCAAGGCACCAGCGATCATGTAGCTGCTGATACGACCTAAATTATAGCCGAGCAACAGACCTGCTAAACGCCTCGGCTGTCGCATGCTGGGGGGCACAGCAAAGGTCAGGGCACTCATGATGCCGCCACACATGCCGATACAGTGCGCGCCTCCCAGCAAGCCGAAGACGAAGGCCGCCGCCAGCGGCGGCAGGCTCATGTCGGCGGGATTCATTTACGGGGCACCTTTGGAGCTACCCGCCGTATCACGGGAGGGGCTGATGGTGAAGGCCGCCGGAGGCGAACCGTACGGTGATACGATTTCGACCTGTTCGGGTGGATAGCAGAGTCCTTGGTCGGAACAGCCCTGAAAGGTCACCATGATGGCCAGCGGCCCGGTAACGGTGTCGCTCGCCTCTATGGGCGCACTCACCAACACCTGATCGTAGAAAACGTTAATGTTCCCTAAAGACGCGTGCGACATTGGCTCGCCAGGAGGCAAAGCCAACTCACCGAAATTGATATCTTGAGAGAGACTCTCAATCGCGAACTGATGCCGGTGAAGGTAGTAATTTTCGGCGGCGGTGAAGCCGATATAAACTCGATCATCGTCTCGCCAGGCGGTGGTTCGGAAGGCTTCTTTAGCCGGTAGAAAGTCACGTTGGGGCGAACGGTTAAAGGGGGAACTTTTGTCACCAACCTCAAACATCTCTTCACGTGCCGCTACCGGGGTGACTATAAAGAGTGCCACCGTTAGAAAAGCGAAGACTTGTTTCATGAGTTTAACGCCGCCTTTGGCTTATCCATTGGCTGACCTCTGGACCAAGCGACCAGAGCAAAGCCCGCGACGATCATTGGTAGTGTCAGTAGCTGCCCCATGGTTAACCAGCCAAAAGCGATGAATCCCAACTGAGGGTCGGGGAGGCGCACGAACTCTACGATGAAACGGAAGGCTCCATACAGAAGCAGGAACAGCCCAGAGATGAGGCCCCGCTGACGTGGTCGGCGCGATAGCCACCACAGCACGGCAAACAACACGACACCTTCAAGGGCAAACTCGTAGAGAGCCGAAGGATGCCGTGGCTCTGGGCCCAGCTCCATCATGGATGGAAACACCATTGCCCAAGGTACATCACTAACTCTCCCCGGTAACTCGTGATTGATGAAGTTCCCGAGGCGACCCGCTCCCAGGCCGATGGGGACTAACGGAGCAATGAAGTCGGTCAGTTGAATAAAAGCCAGTTGATGTTTGCGAGCAAACAGCCAGGCAGCCACTAACACACCGGCAAGACCGCCATGAAAGCTCATGCCTCCTTCCCAGATTTTTAGTAACCAAAGGGGGTTGGCTTGCAGTTGTTCGAGCCCGTAAAACAATGCATAGCCAAGGCGGCCGCCAACGATGATGCCGATGGCGGCGTAGAAGATCAGGTCGCCTATATCATCGTGGCTTAGGCCGAGTCGGTAGGCGCGACGCCGACCCAACCACCAAGCTGCCACTAGCCCGATTACATACATTAAGCCATACCAGTGAATCTGAAGAGGGCCTATGGCGATGGCGATCGGGTCGATTTGAGGGTATTGCAGCATATATCTTCCTTAATCAATCGTTACTGTTGGAGTCATCAACAAAAATTATTGCGTCTTAAGAGCCGTTTTATCGTTTCCACTTCTCGACTTCCTGGATGACTCGTTCAACATCTTCAGAAGTTATGTAACCTGTATGTTTGTAACGAATAGTGCCCTCGGTATCGACCAGATAGCTTTCGGGTGCGCCATAAACACCTAGCTCAAAACCTAGGTTACCCTCTGGATCAAAAATATTGACTTCAAAAGGATTCCCAAACTCGTCAAGAAACTCGAGTCCCTTTGCCTGGGTATCCTTGTAGTTGATGCCAACCAAGCGAACGCCTCGCGCGGCTAAGTCCAATAACTGCGGCATTTCATGCTTGCAAGTGGGGCACCACTCTCCCCAAACATTGACCAATGTCACCTTATCTTTAAAAAGAGATTCATCAACGACCCTTGAGGGGTCTTCCAGCGTCGTCAGGTTGAAGGCCGGAAACGGCTGAGCTAACAAGGGGGAATCTCTGGCGCTAGGATCCATTGATAAGCCCTGATAAAAGAAAAAGCTCAAACCAAAAAAGCCCAATAGGGGTAAAAATAGCAATGTCCGAGATTTCACGTATACGTCTCACAGGTAGTAGCGGGTAAGTGCCTGCTGAGCATTGTTAGTGCTTACGGAAGTTGATTTGGAGCACTAGGTTGCATCGGTCATGGCTTTCGAGCCCATAGGCGTTTCGCCAGCAGCGGCAGCAATGTGATGCCACTGATGAGGACCAGCGCGATCATGAGACCACGGGAGTCGGCGGTAATTAGCACTTCGCCGAACTTGACGATCAGATACGCCGTGGGGATTACGCCGGCCAATGTGGCGATCAAAAAGCGCCAGAAGGACAGGGGCGTAATACCTGCCGCATAGCTGATGGCATCAAACGAAATGAAGGGCACCAATCGGGATGCAAAAACGATGAGCATCAAGCCGGTTTGAGAGCGCTCCTTTCCCAGCCAATTGAGGATAGGCCGTGTACGGGGCCAGCGTTGCATCACTTCATAGCCGAGAAAACGAGCAATGCAGAAAGCGAGCAGAGCACCGGCTTCGGCACCGATAACGACATAGGCCGTCCCCCAAGCTGGGCCGTAAAGCGCACCAGCCACCATCGCAATCGGACCACTGGGGATCGGGCTCATGACAATGGCAGCCATCATCATAAAGATGATGGCCAATGGCCCCCAGACGCCCAGCCTATCAACCCACTCACGCAAGGCCTGCTTGTCGGTCAAGACCGACAAGGCGCCGGTTTCCATCAGGATCCAATAGAGGGCCGCCAAGCCCATCAATAGAGTGAGCCCCAAAAAGAGCTTTTGCTTTACGCTAAGCTTGGTTGCCATGTTCATCTCAGTGGTGGGAGTGGGGAGACACGTCATCTCAGCCCTGTACCGTGATGGTGTATCATTCAACACCTAAGATTTCGCGAAGCTGGTCGGTCGACACTGCACCACTGATACGCTGCACTTTCCCGGCTTCATCACGGTAGTAGCTGGTCGGCGTCCCCGTAGCGCCGGCCTCACGCATGATCTGGGCATGCTTTCTGAGAAGCGCTTGGCTCTCCTCCGACGGCTCCACCGGCCTTATGCCGCCATTGCGAAATTCCAATTCATGAGTTTCGAGAGCGCTAACCGGATCGTGGAATTCAAGGATTGCAGCAGCTTTGCGAAGGCTGTCCTCTGATAGCACACCAACCAGCACGTGGCGAAGCTGTAGCACGCCTTGCTCGATTAGCGGACGTGAATTCTTCCAGAGTGCGTTGCAGTAAGGGCAGTTGGGGTCTGTTAGTGTGTACACAACATGTGATGCATCATCATTCCCCTCCGAGATAAAACGTGTGTTTTCAAACGCACTCCAGGTAGCTTCCCGCATGGGTTCCAGCACCAGAGCCTGAAGCTGGCTTTCCATGACGGCATTACCCTGAGGGTCGATTAACGTACCAATGACGGCATAGTCGGAAGAGAAGGAGATATAAGCCGCCATAGGCTCATTATCGTAAGACAAGGCATAGCCTTGGAGGTCGTCAGGCGCTTCGAAGATGCCATGGAATGTGAACCCTTGATCCACCAACACGGTAATCGTCTTGGGCAAGGGAGACTCAGTATTAGCGGCAATGCCGGCCTGATGACTCTCATTGGCATCGGTTCCTGCTTCCTGCGCCAACGCAGGCAACGTAATAAGACCTAACAGACCTGCAGCGGCTAGGTAATAAGTAGAATGTAGGATATGCCTCATGAATGCTCTCTTTATCAATTACTGTTTTTCCAAGGGATTAGGTCGATCACATTTACTGGCTGGTTTTAGTGCTTCTTATTAAAAAACAGGTACTTGATAAGCGCAGCAACACCAAGCCCCAGTGCAATAATCAACAAGATCGCTATTAGGCCCATCCCCGCCATACCCCACATGCAACTATCACTTCCCATCATTTTGAATTCCTCTTTAACACTACGGTGTTTGGTTTAGGCGCGATGAACAGCCTCGTTTGGACGTGGTGTGGCATTGCCGGGATCTGGCGTGAAACGGCGTAGCCGCAACGAGTTAGTCAGTACAAAGACACTGGAAACACTCATGGCAGCCGCCGCCAGCATGGGGCTGAGCAATACGCCGATGAACGGATAGAGCACGCCCGCCGCCACGGGGATCAACGCTACGTTGTAGCCATAGGCCCAAACGAAATTGCCGATAATGGTCCGGTGGGTACGCTTGGAGAGCGCCGTGGCATTGACGATGCCTCGCAAATCGCCACTCATCAGCACCACATCGCCGGACTCGATGGCAATATCGGTGCCAGTGCCGATCGCAATGCCCACGTCGGCCTGGGCCAAAGCGGGCGCATCATTGATCCCGTCCCCCACAAAAGCGACGCGCTTGCCCTCCGCCTGGAGACGCCGGATCTCTGCCGCTTTCTGGTCGGGCAGTACCTCGGCGAGAATCTGCTGGATGCCAACCTGTCGGGCGATAGCATCGGCAGTGGCACGGTTATCGCCGGTGAGCATGGCCACTTCCAGCCCTTGCGCTTTGAGTGCTGCGATGGCCTCGGCAGAGCCCTCCTTAAGTGGATCCGCCACCGCGATGACTGCAGCAAGCTGGCCGTCTACCGCGGCATAGAGCGGGCTCTTGGCGTTCTCGGCAAACACCTTGGCGCGTGTTTCTGCCTGGCCGAGCTCGATTTCCAGCCGAAGCATGTAACGATCAGCTCCCACATGTACCAAGTGGCCGTCGACCTCGGCTTCAATGCCGTAGCCAGGCTCGGCACTAAAGCGACTGACCGAGGGTAATTCCAGCCCGCGGGCCTTGGCGCCCTGTACAATAGCCTCGGCGATGGGGTGCTCGCTTTGAGCTTCCACCGCCGCGACCAGTCGCAGCACCTCGTTCTCATGGCCGTTGATCGCTTCGAAGTCGGTCAGCTCGGGGCGCCCCTGGGTCAAAGTGCCGGTCTTGTCCAGCACCACCGTATTCATTTTGGCCAGCGTCTCAAGCGCCGCCCCTTTACGAAATAGCACTCCCATCTCGGCCCCTTTCCCGGTACTGACCATGATGGCCGTTGGGGTGGCTAGGCCCATCGCACAGGGGCAGGCAATTAGCAGTACGCTAACGGTAGTGACGAAAGCAAACGACAAAGACGGCGCCGGTCCGAAAGCGAACCAGAGTGCAAAGGTCATCGTGGCGATAGCGATGACCACGGGAACAAATACACCAGCAACCTTGTCGGCCAACTGCTGGATGGGGGGCTTCTCCGCTTGGGCCGTTTCCACCATCTTGACGATCTGCGACAAGACAGTGTCGGCACCGACTCGCGTGGCCCGAAAGGTAAGTGCACCGTTCTTGTTGATAGTGCCACCGACGACTTCGGAATCTTTCTGTTTGGCGACCGGCACGGGCTCACCGCTGATCATCGACTCATCAACGTAAGAGTGACCCTCCTCGACGATGCCATCGACTGGAACACGCTCCCCTGGGCGAACCAAAATACGATCGCCTGTGACGACGGCGTCGATAGGCAGCTCGACGGTTTCATCCTCGCGTATGACGCGGGCAGTTTTCGCCTGTAATTGCAGAAGCTTCTTGATCGCCTCGGAGGTGCGGCCCTTGGCAATGTGTTCAAAATAACGACCGAGCAGGATTAGCGTCACGATCACCGCCGCCGCTTCGAAATAGCTCACGGCGGTTCCGACGGGAAAGAGCGTGGGCACCAGCAGGGCGGCGACCGAATAAAAATAGGCAGCGCTCGATCCGATCATAACGAGGCTGTTCATGCCTGGATTAAAATGCCGGAGTTCGGCGAAGCCGGCACGATAGAAGCGTGCACCTGCATAAAACTGCACCGGTGTAGCCAATAACCACTCGACGCCCATCCAGCCGCGATGCGGCATTAGACTCGTTAACAGCGTGTCAAAAGCGGGAATCATTTTTCCCATGGCGATGATGACTACCGGAATCGTAAATATTGCCGCGAGCACGACTCGGCGGCGAAGCTCGGCTCTCTCCCAGTCCTCGCTGTCCGTTGGTGGCGGCGTATCGGTATCCTGAGGTTCATAGCCTGCCTCGCGGATGGCATGCTGAATACGCGTTAACGAAACGGCTCCCGGCAGGAAGCGAACGAAGGCCTTCTGGGTAGCAAGGTTAACACTCACTTCCACCATGCCGGGCAGCTTCGTTAGCGTTCGCTCTATCCGAGAGACACACGATCCACAACTCATGCCGGTGATGGGAATGTCGAGACTTTCCACCACAGGTTGATAGCCCGCTGTTTCAATGGCGTTGAGTAGGCTAGTGGTCGTGGTACCTGCTTCGACCTGGATAGCCGCCTTCTGGGTGGCGAGGTTCACTTGAGCGTTGATCACGCCTGGCTGCTGGCTGAGTGCACGTTCCACACGTCCAACACAGGAAGCACAGGACATACCACGAATCTCGATATCGACGTTTTGCGCCATAATGAAGATCTCCTGTTAATTTATCGACGACCCGATATGCAAGCTTGATTCCCATGTTTGCTGTCGAGAAAATGCTCGATCATTCAGCCTGCTCTGCGATAGCTTCAACAATCGGGCAGCCTTCCTGCATAGGCCCTTCGCCTGCACATTCGTCCAGTGTTTTCGATAATACGGCTTCAATTCGCGAGAGGTGTTTGATCTGCTCGCGCACCTTGTGCAGCTTCTCCCCGGCGATGCGCTTAGCTTGCGCCCGGTCGCCATTAGCATCCTGAAGCATTAACAGCTCCCGAATCTCTTGCAGCGTGAAGCCCCACTGCTTGGCATGGACGATGAACTGTAACCGATCCACAGCTTCCAGTGGGTAACGCCGATAGTTGGCATCGGTCCTCCTCGGAGGAGGCATAAGTTTCTCTTTTTCGTAGAATCGAATCGCCTGGCTAGCGACCCCGCTTCGTTCGGCAAGCTCGCCGATACTTAGTGTTTGCATAGCGTTACCTCACGATATTATTAATCTAAGCTTCTGGCAGCCTGACTCAACGAATCTATCGGTCGGGGCTCCTATTGCTCCGGTTGGCGCACGACCCTAAGGTAGGGCGTCTTGGTGTTCCAGCCTTCGGGAAAGTGTTGCCTAGCGTCATCATTCGATAGCGATGGCGAGATGATGACATCGTCACCGTTTTGCCAGTCAACGGGGGTGGCCACTTTGTGCTTGTCAGTTAGCTGAAGCGAATCGAGAACCCGCAGTATCTCGTCGACATTACGTCCTGTGCTGGGTGGATACGTCAAAGTGAGACGAATTTTCTTGTCAGAATCGATGATGAAGACCGTGCGCACCGTAAGTTTGGGGTCGGCTTTGGGATGGATCATTCCATAAAGCTTCGCTACCACCTGATCTTCGTCAGCCAGCAAGGGGTAGTTCAGGGCCGTGCCCTGAGTCTGTTCAATATCCCCCACCCAGTCGTGGTGAGAGCTGAGGGGATCCACCGAAACCCCAACCAGTTTGGCACCCCGCTGGGTGAATTCGTTCTTTCGCTTGGCAAACGCGCCCAGTTCTGTGGTGCATACTGGCGTAAAATCAGCGGGGTGCGAGAACAGCACCGCCCAGCTGTCGTCAAGCCATTGGTGAAAGTTGACCGTGCCTTGCGTGGATTCGATCGTGAAGTTTGGTGCTGTCTCGCCCAGTTGTAGCGCCATGGAAATGTCCTCATGTCATTCATTGAGTAGCCACCATAACTTTGAAGTCAACTTTAAGGTCAAGCTTGATGTGTAATATTTGCAATTCGATAGGAGACAAATAATTTGTCAATAAAGGTTGACCTTAAAGCAGCTGTAAGCCTTAAAATTCTTACGGCGTTAAAATGGATATGATAGGAGGTAGCACCATGGGATTGGTTCAATACCCTTGTTGGCCGTCTCCATAACTTAAGTTGCGATAACACATTGGAATCTCTCTCTTCCATCGGCTTGGTCGGCGCCTTTATCGGCGGATTGGTCTCCTTCTTCTCGCCCTGCACGCTGCCCCTGTTACCGGCCTACCTGTCGGTGGTCACAGGCGGTAGTGCCGGTAAAGCCGACAGGCGGTTAGAGGCATTGACCCTCAGTGCCTTCTTCGTCTTCGGCTTCAGCATCGTGTTCATCCTACTCGGGCTCGGCGCCAGTAGTATCGGGCAACTGATGCGAGGGTATCGCCAAGAATTCAACTGGGTTGCCGGCTCGGCGGTGATCGTGCTGGGCCTCTTTATGACCGGCGTGTTCCGATTGCCGCTATTCCAGCGTACCTTTCAGTTCACACCCAATGTCCAGGGTGGCTCCCCGCTGTCGGCGACAGTGTTCGGGGTCTCTTTTGCCATCGGTTGGACCCCCTGTATCGGCCCTATACTAGGCGCTATTCTGATGGCCACGTCTAATGCTGCTAGTGCCCAGGCTGGAATGATTTATCTAAGTGCCTACTCGGCAGGACTGGCGCTACCTTTTCTTGCCAGCACTTTACTGATTAACCGATTTGCTCTGCATCGGCAAAGCCTGGGAAGGTGGAGTGCCTATGCTCGCCCCGTGGCGGGCACGATTGTGATCCTGATGGGTATTGCTATCGTTACGGGGTATATGACACGGCTTTCAAGTATCATGGTTGACCTTTTCCCCTCCCTGGCGACCCTGGGGTAGCCAGGCCGTCAGAGAAGTAGAGATTAATTTTCATACTGACTCCTTAGGAAGCTGATTAGGCTGAGCTAGTCTCCTAAAAGGAGATTATTTTTATAATGCTTAGAGCTTAATTGCTTTCACTATTAATTTAGTTCTTCACCTAATTACTTTAATTAGGAGCTCGTGGCGAGGTAACGTACAAGCGCAGCGAACGCTTCAGTGTTTTTTTGAAAAAAACATTTATTATAGTAGGCCTTCCTGAATCCTAGCTGAATAATAAAAATTATGGCAAGTAACGCACAGCTACCTGGTTTATCTTTATATTTCGTGAGTATCTATCAGATTACCTTTCCTTGATTTTTCTTTTGGGTTGTTCTAGCTTTATCATGCCAAGCAGAAACTATGGTAAATAAAATATGGTTTAAAAAATGGAGAACCGAGATGGACTTAAAAAAATATGAAAACTGCATTGAAGCTTGTCACGTATGCGCTGCTTATTGTGACAAGTGTGCAACTGAGTGCCTAAAAGAAGACAACGTAAAAATGATGGCGGAATGTATTCGCCTTAACATGCAATGTGCTCAAATTTGTCGGTTAGCTGCCTCATTTATGGCACAAGAAAGTGAGTTTGCACACGAGATCTGCCGTCTATGTGCCGACATTTGTAAGAAATGTGGTGATGAGTGTGCAAAACATGATGCACCTCACTGCCAAGAGTGTGCTCAAGCTTGTCATCGCTGCGCTGAAGAATGTGCCGCAATGGCCAGCTAAGCTTCAAGCCAGCCGGGGCGAGCGCTTCGGCTGGGCGTCATTTTCTAGGGGGTTATATACATTAACTGAGGCTTTCAAATGTTGGTGTTTGCTTTTTTTAATATCTAAAAGGGGCTCGCTTGCGAACCCCTTTTGAATTAGTTATAATTAATAATGTCGCTTAGTAAGCGACATGTAGTTCATAACTGTTATTGCTATTTTCCTTAGTGCCCCCCATTGAGCTACCTGTCACCTCAAGCTGATAATTGCCCGGTTGCAGCTGACGAACAAGTTCAAAGTGACCCCGTGGACTGGACGCTTCTGCTACTTGTTTTCCAGTTTTGTCATAAAGCACAGCTGAAATGCGGTTGCCAGTGCTGGTAAAACCTGGGAAGTGCTCACTCGCTACTTTCAGTGTAGTCGCTTGTTCAATGTTAATATTGAAACGCTTCGATTGCCCCTGAGCAAGCATCTGTGTAGAAGATACGCCTCTTTCTAGTAAGGGAAGATCCTGTGTTGCATTGCCTAAGCTCGCTAATACAGGTGTAGAGAAGATACTTGCTACTACTGCACTAAAAACAATTGCTTTAATTTTCATGGTGGTTTACTCCGCTGGTTATTTACAATTTAATAAGGGTATACGGATTTAATGGTTGATGGGGCACCTTCACCCCATCAATCTGATACCACCCTCAGATGGTTGATAGATCGACTCCGTAGTTGAGTTCCTCTGCGAAGTCCGGCAGTCCGTAACCGATGGTTTTCTTGTAGAAAGGAGAGACCTTCGCAGTCGGTGCCTTCTTCTTGTGCTTCGTGGTGTAGAGCATTCGTGCCCGCATCACCTCGAAGGAGTAACCGCGCCCTTCACGGTTCTTGTCCTTGGCCAGTCGGTTGATGGACTCCGTGTAAGCGTTGGTGACGGGCATGTCCGTCTCGAAGTAGGTCATGGTCTCTTCGCGCCAGTTTCCCACTGCCCTGACCAGATCGCTCCAGACTTCCTTTTGGCCCTTCGGGATGGTGGCTATCCACTCGTCCAGGGCGGCTTCTGCCTGGAGCCGTGTGGTGGCGTCCCAGATGCCGTAGAAGCGCTCCTTGTGCTCGTAGGCGGCCAGCAGTTGCGGGAACGCGCCTGTCCAGGTCTCCATGATGAGGCGCTCCCGGTCTGAGACTTCGTGAGCGCGTTTCAGCAGGATTTTCCGGTCTCCCTTGAGAGTCCGGCTCTGGGACGGTTTCAGCTCCTTTCTGAGGCCCTTGCGCACTCTCTCTAGGGCATCGTTGGCCATGCGCACCACATGGAACTTATCGACCACGATACGGGCCTGGGGCAGCACAGCCTTGACCGCTGCCCGGTAGGGGTTCCACATGTCCATGCTGACGATCTCGACCTTCTGCCGGTCTTTCAGCTTCATCAGGTAGTTGGTCACCACGTCCTGGCGGCGGGTGGCCAGCAGGTCGAGCAGGGTTCGCTCCTCAATGTTGGTCAGAATGCAGCGGTAGCGCTTGTTCAGGTATAGCTCGTCAATGCCCAGGATGCGGGGCGTCTCGAAGCGGTGCCAGCGCCCCAGGAACTCGGCGCGGGCGTTGAAGATGTCGCGCACCGTCTTCTCGTCCAGGCCGGTCTGTGCCGCCACAAAGGTGTAGGGGTGGTTGAAGGATTCCTTCTCCACGTACTCATGCAGCCGCAGTGTCATACGGAATCCGTCCACCATCTCCGGTAGCTGGGGCCTGAATGTTGTCTTGCAGGCCCGGCAGGTGTATCGGCGGCGGACCACCCAGAGAGTGACCCGCTTGCCGTGGATGGGCAGATCACGATAGGGAACGTCACGCTTGCCGAACCGTACGAACTCACCCTGCACGCCGCATTCCTCGCAGGCGATGGGATCGGGCACGTCCACCTGGAAGTGCATTTCGTCGTCGGTTGATTTGCAGCCCAGTACTTGGTATTGCGGCAGGTGAAGGATGTTGTCGGGAAGTTCGGTCATGGTGTTGTATAGGCGTAGGTGTCAGTCAGATCCATCCGGCTCGGCATTGGTGTTTGCTTTTTTACCCAACAAGCTGCTGGAAACGAAAAGTAAGGCACCGAGGACAATTGCAATATCAGCCAGGTTGAAGGCCGGCCAATGCCAGTCTCGCCAATAGAAATCAAAGGAATCCACAACATAGCCGCGAAAGACCCGGTCAATCAGGTTGCCCATGGCGCCACCGAGGATAAGACTGTAAGCGATGGCTTCTCCTTTATGACGATTTTCAAGGATCAGCTTGATCAGAAAAATCGAGACCACTACCGCGATTCCGATAAAAAAGTAGCGCTGCCAGCCTCCACCATTCGCAAAAAGACTGAATGCGGCACCGGTGTTCCATAGGTGCACCCAGTTAAAGAACGGGGTCACCGAAACATACTCGCCATAGGCCATTGATTGCTGCACCAGCCACTTTACAGCCTGATCAGACGCTGCCAGCAGGCCCGATATGGACAATAGGGCATACGGCGAGAGCTTTTTGCCAATAATGAGCATTATTTAACCCTTCAACGCCAGAATGCGTCTGGCACCGTTAAGTACAATGACCCCCGCGATGGTGCCGATAATCAGATCCGGATAATTGGAACCGGTCCACACGACCAGGGCGCCGGCGGTGATGACCCCCAGGTTGATCACCACGTCGTTGGCCGAGAATATCCAGCTTGCCTTCATGTGCGCCCCGCCCTCCCGATGTTTGGATATGAGCAGCAGACAACTGGTATTGGCAATCAATGCGACGAATGCGATAGCCATCATCACCAGCGATTCAGGCTCACTACCGAATACAAAGCGCCTCACGACCTCTATGAGTACGCCCACAGCCAAGATCAGTTGCAGTACACCAGCAACATGCGCGGCACGTAGCTGCCTTTTCACGCTATGCCCAACCGCATAAAGAGCGAGTCCGTACACTGCCGCATCAGCAAAATTGTCCAGGGACTCTGCAATGAGGCCAGTTGACTGAGCCATCAGACCGGCAGTCATTTCCACCACGAACAGAAGTGCATTGATGCCGAGCAACCAGCGCAGGGTCCCGGATTCTTGCTTAGCAGAAGCTGCCGAAAACTCGGCGGCCTTGATGGTCTCCGGATTTGCAGCGACGGTTTCCTGAAGCGAGGCGCCTAGCCCCAAGGTCTTCAGTTTCGAGGTGACGGGCTCGACCTCGCCGTCATGCACGACCTTCAGCCGGCGGTTCGACAAGTCGAAGGACAGCGCCCGAATCTCCTCAAAGCCGTTCAGGGCTAGGCGAATCATTCGTTCTTCTGATGGACAGTCCATCTTCGGCACGGCATAAACACTGACCCATCTCCCTGGCGCCTCGGAGGAGGCCTGTATATCGGTATCCGCTGCGGACGTTGCATCACCGCCACAGGCGCCACCACAGGATTTGCTCATGATACGACTCCACTTGAACAATGTTGTGGTACCATTTAAAACTATAAAGCTACTATAAGGTCAATAGAGTAAAGAATCCGTTGGGGAGGAGGCTGATGCGCATTGGTCAGTTGGCGCAGTTGGTAGGGGTCGAAACACAGACGATCCGCTTCTATGAACAGCAGGGCTTGTTGCCGCCGCCTGATCGGCAGGACAACGGTTACCGTGTCTATACCGAGAAGCATGGTGAGGGGCTGGCCTTCATCCGTCGCTGCAGAATCCTGGGCCTGTCACTGGCTGAGATTCACGAACTACAGAGCTATCAGGACGACCCTCATCAGCCTTGTACCGCCGTCAACGCCTTGCTCGATGATCACATCTCTCATGTGCGGTCGCAGATAACCGCTCTGCAAGCGCTTGAGAAACAACTCGTTTCACTGAGAGCGAGTTGCAACGATGACCGGGAAGTTGAGGCGTGTGGGGTTCTTGCTGGAATTAGCGAAGGAAACATGCACCAGCAGTAGGTGAAGCATCAACCAGATAATCCGATGAGATGCCGGTCTGTCTCACTCTCATGCAAAGGTAAGATCAACCATTTAATCCGCTTACCCATTGTTATTTGTCAGAGTCCTGGGACTTAAGCGGCGAACTCTTAGCTTGACCAAGAATAGGGCCGCAACACGCAGCGCGCCAAAACCTGTCACAGGCCCGAACCGATGCCCTGTTTCGATGCATCATTTGTAAACAAACTGCAATCTTTACCAAATAGACTTTCCATTGATTCTTCAATACCCACAAGCAAACTGAAAGGAAAAAACCACTATGAGCAAGAAATATTTGGGCTTGGCTTTGGCGATTTCTGCAGCTTCCGCCGCACAGGCCGGAACTGTTACGACCAGCGGCAAAGACCTTGTGATCGATACCGACAGCGGTATCAAAGTGAAAGTGTCGGATAACTCTGCGTCTTTTCAGCTCGGCGGGCGCCTTCAATGGGATTACGACGCCACGCAGTCTGACGCCAACGGTGTTGACACTACCGATTTCGACGTGCGCCGGGCACGCCTCTACGCCAAGGGCCACTTTGGCGACTGGGCGTACAAAGCCCAGTTCAACGTGGCTGAGAGTGATGGCGCCAAAGGCGGGAACGCTGAGGACCTGTACATTCGCTACCTGGGATTTGGCTCAGCTGCAACCGTGACTATTGGTAAGCAGAAAGAGCCATTCGGCCTGGAACAATTAACGAGTTCAAAAGACATCTCGGCCCTTGAGCGATCCGCCATGACCGAGCGTTATACCCCCGGTCGCAGCGGCGGCATCCAGCTCAGTGGCAAAGGCAGCAACTGGACCTACGGTATCGGCTATTTCGAGGCAGACGGCGATGGCAGCGACGACTTCAATAACACGGCAGTAACCGCACGGGGCACGGTTGCACCCGTTCAAACGAATAATGCTGTTGTTCATCTTGGTGCGGGTTATACCACGCGTGATGCCGACACTCAGGCCAATGAGGTCGATACGTTTAATCTGGAATTGGCCGGCGCTTCCGGGCCCTTCCATGCCCAGGCCGAATATTTCGATTCCGAGGAAGGTCAGGTGGATGTTGATGGTTATTACGTACAGCTTGGTTGGGTTGTCACCGGCGAAAGCCGTCCTTACAAGGCTGGGGCGTTCAAGCGAGTGGAACCGTCATCGCCCAAAGGAGCCTGGGAAGTTATTGCCCGTTTTGAAGATGGCGACGGAAAATACAGTGATGTGGGGCTGGCCACAACTGACGGTAAGCAAACAACACTGGGCGTTAACTATTACGCCAACAAGAATGTTCGACTTGGAATGAGCTACATGGATGGCGAAGAAGCCAATGGCGCTAGCGGAGATGAAGTGCGTGCGAGGTTGCAATATGCATTTTGAACGCATGGGAGAGTGCTTGGTTGAGCTCACCACTTGATAGGGCACTGGTACGGGAAGCATTGTCCTGAATCCGTGAAGCCGGCGCCGACACTTTCCCTATCACCGCCAGCGAGCACTTTTTGATCATTCGCCCCGTGCAAGCTGGCTTTCGCAAGCCCGTTATTGCCAAAACCCACCGTGCTGATCGGTGCTGACGGCCCGTTTTGTCATGCCTTTCCACCCGCCAGGCACGACATATCTGGCGATCGCGTGTCGCTTGGAACTGCTTGTGGATAGAGTGTCGCCGATTGACGGTCAGCATGGCGTTCCTCGTGGATAACGCAGTCGGCTCCGCAGCGTCTTGAGCACCGTCATGCGCCCGATATCCTGCCCGAAGTCGAGGATGATCTGCCGTGCCTTGTGAATCACGAGAGCCGCACGGTGCACCAACTCTTGTAGCACGGTGCGCAGCCGGCGCCGCTTGGCCGGGTGGCGAACCGGGCTCAGCTCGCCGGTCATGCCCAGCTGTCCCATCAGGCGCAGGATGTTGTAGGCCAACTGGGCGAGATGCAGGATCAGATCGTTGGTGGCGAACTTGCCGGACGGCAAGCGCTCCAGGTCGAGATCGGTCTTGATCTCGCTGTGAAACTGCTCATGGGTGGCATGCGCCTGGTAGCGTTTGATCACCGCCTCCGGCGCCTCGTCCAGGCTGGTCCACCAGCCTTCCAACTCATAGTCCGGTTCGAGCAGCAACTGGCCATCGCGATCGGCGGTGCGCTCTACCAGGCGCATCACGCGTTGGACGACGTATTCGGTCTTGTTGTCGTCGTGGATCGAGACGGTCTGCGGCCACAGCGCCTGGCTGTCGAAGCCGCTGTCCTCGCGTAACAGGATCGGTTGCTTGGTCAGGCATTGGGCGCGAGGCAGTACCCGCTCCAGGAAGGCGTTGCTCTCCTTCATGGTGTGCTGCTTGCCAGGCCGCAGTTCCAGACCCAGGCACCACCCTTCGTTGCCCAGATAGGCGGCGATCGGGGTGTAGCCATCGACCTTCTGGTAGGTCCGCGAGACGCCTTCCTTCTTCGAGTTGCTGTTGTCCATGACGAAGGTGTCGATGTCCAGGCAGACGTGCGTCGTCTCGGCGGTGATCGGTGCTTCGATCAGTGACAGCAGGGTCGTGGACCAGGTGGCGGTGCGCGCCTGCAGGTCGTTGGCGGCAAGTTTCTCCAGCCGCTGTCGCAGCGTCGCCGCGCTCGGCACCTTCTGCAGGGTCAGCAGTTGTTGGAAGGGCTTGTCGCGGCGGAAGTTCTCGACAGCGTCATAGTCGCTCATGCCCAGACACAGCAGGCCCAGGTAGCTCTTGATCACGTCACTGGTGCGCATGCCCAGCGTGGTGGGGAAGCGGCTGTCGATGCTGTCGACGCCAGCGATCTCGAAGCATTGCCCGATGATGGACAGCCCGGCGTGGCTGGTGAGGGTGCGGCGACTGGCGCGGAACTTTATGTTGGGCATGGCACTGTCTGGGTGAATGGCGATAATGGCTATATTGCCATGCAGGTCAGTGGGTTAGAAGTGCTTCCGGGGGCCGGTCTCACGGATTCAGGGCTACTATAAGGTCAATAGAGTAAAGAATCCGTTGGGGAGGAGGCTGATGCGCATTGGTCAGTTGGCGCAGTTGGTAGGGGTCGAAACACAGACGATCCGCTTCTATGAACAGCAGGGCTTGTTGCCGCCGCCTGATCGGCAGGACAACGGTTACCGTGTCTATACCGAGAAGCATGGTGAGGGGCTGGCCTTCATCCGTCGCTGCAGAATCCTGGGCCTGTCACTGGCTGAGATTCACGAACTACAGAGCTATCAGGACGACCCTCATCAGTCCTGTACCGCTGTCAACGCCTTGCTCGATGATCACATCTCTCATGTGCGGTCGCAGATAACCGCTCTGCAAGCGCTTGAGAAACAACTCGTTTCACTGAGAGCGAGTTGCAACGATGACCGGGAGGTTGAGGCGTGTGGGATTCTTGCTGGAATTAGCGAAGGAAACATGCACCAGCAGTAGGTGAAGCATCAACCAGATAATCCGATGAGATGCCGGTCTGTCTCACTCTCATGCAAAGGTAAGATCAACCATTTAATCCGCTTACCCAAAATAAGATTGCGTCGTTTTCTTTACACCTACACATTGCCACACTAGCAAGCCTGTTAAAGCTTACTTTGCGCAAAAACCTCCTATTAATATTACGCCTTAATAAAAGGTGAGCATGTTGTATACCCGCGTTAGTAAGATTGGCAGTTCGCATCCCACGTTTATTTCCCAAGCCCGCGTCCTTACTCGTTTTACGATGGCCAATGGGAATGGTGGTCATCGATAACAAAGACGTGCCCATGTGAGCCTGGGGAATGATGGTGGGAATGGCGATGAGGTTCCGGCCCCTCCCATCCCTCATGTTCGTGCTGATGATGTTCATCGTGGTAGTGCAGGTGGGTGTGACTTTGGGCAGCGTGCTCGTGCTCAAGAGCCATCGGGTCATGTGCGTGCCAGATAAGGGCCGCGAGCCCCGTTGCCGCCAGGGCCACCGTTCCCAGCAAAGCGAACGTACCCGTCAGTCCCAGGTTCACTCCCAGCCAGCCTGCCAACGGATAGGTGACTAGCCAACAGCTGTGTGACAACGAGAACTGGGCAGCAAACAGCGCTGGACGCTCCTCCGGCTGGCATGAACGTTTGAGCAGGCGCCCGGTGGGGGTCATGACCAACGAGGCCCCAGCGCCCAGCAGTAACCATAGCCCGACAAGCCCCGCAAACGATGGGCCCAGCCAGCCCAGGTAGAGGCTGAGTGCCATCATAACGCCACCCAGCAGCATGACTGGCCGCTCGGACACCCGTTCCAGCACCTTGGGCAGCAGTAAGGCTATTAGCATGGAGCCCCCGCCTGCGGCGGCAAAGGCCAGTGCGACTTCTTTCTCGCCCAAATTCAACACCGAGCGTACGAGTACCACCGTGTTGACGATCTGCATGGCCCCGGCGGCTGAAACAGCCAGGTTCAACGCCAGTAGCCCGCGCAACCGGGGCGTCTTCAGGTAAATCCGCATACCATGAGTAACGCGACGCCAGACGCCGGGGGCTTCCTCTAGGGGGTGAGACGCAGGCAGGATCACCGATATAACCAGGGCGGCAGAGATAACGAAGGCCAGAGCATTGATTACAAACAGGACATCAAAACCCATCACCATCAGCAATGCCGCCGCCGCCATCGGGCTAAGAAGGTTCTCTAAATCATAGGCGAGACGCGACAGGGACAATGCTCGTGTGTACTGCTCTTCGTCTTCGAGAATGTCAGGGATCATCGCCTGGAAAACGGGCGTAAAGCCAGCTGAACAAGCATTGAGCAGAAAGATCAGCACATAGATCTGCCACACTTCGGTAACAAAAGGCAGTGCGCAAACCACGGCTGCACGCAGCAAGTCCAGGCTAACCAATAAGGTGCGCCGAGGCAGGCGTGATGCATAAGCGCCGACCAAAGGGGCAATGCCCACGTAAGCGACCATCTTGATCGCCAGCGCCGTGCCTAGCACGACGCCCGCCTGACCTTCGGCAAGATCGTGAGCCAGCAACGCCAGAGCAACCGTGGTCAGGCCAGTGCCGATCAGTGCAATGACCTGCGCTAGAAAGAGATGGCGGTAGACGCGGTGGGCGAGTACATCGAGCATAGAACTTCCTCAAATGAGGGGTGCCTAAAAGCGCTTACAGGTAGCGTGCAATCGTCTTGAACTCTTCAGCCCGTGCCCGTTGCGTTTGATTCTGAGTACCCAGGGCTTCGTCTAGGCAGTGGTCGATGTGATCCAGCACTAAGGTGCGTTTAGCTTGCTGAATGGCTTTTTCTACCGCATGGAGTTGTTGAGCGATGTCCAGACAGTGGCGTCCATCCTCTACCATCTGGGTCACACTCGAAAGGTGCCCCCGAGCGCGGTTCAGGCGCTTGACGATATCGGGATGTGACTGGTGAGTATGCATTGTCATGCTGGGTTCCTCTGTAGTTAATGGGTGCGAGATAGAGCACCTTCCGCCATGGTGAAGCGCTAACGAGCCGGGATGGTATGTTTCAAATGAGCGGGAAGGCTCTCCCTTGGAGTTGCGGCTTCATTGGGGAAGGCTTCGAGCACGTATTGCCCCATGAATCGACGCCTAACGCCAAAATACGGGGTGGCCTGACACATCTTCAGCCACTCTGACTGACTCACCACCGGCTGTAGGGCGTGTCGAGTGGCTTCATCCGCTTGGTCCATGGTGACAGGCACTGGTTTGCCGGCCTCCATGGCAATTGCATCCACTAGTCGATCCCAAAGCGCTCGAATCACGCCATCCCCGATCGCGACAAACGCAACGGGGAAACTCAGTCTCGGCAGCTCAGCGTAAGTATCGTTAATCGATTGCCAATCATCGACCGCGAGACTAAGTAGCCACTCATTGGCATTCGTCAGCAGCTCCAATATCGAGTAGTGGGTATAGAGACGGTTCAGCCCCCTGACTCGACATATCTGCAGGCTTACATGCCTCGCGAGGCAGGTGGCTTCTTTACGAACCCGCAAATATTTATGCATTGATCATTCTCCGCAACAGCGCAATGCTTTCAGTCCTCGTCACACTGAGCCTGAAGTAGGTCAGCAATTTCCTGCTCGACAGACGCCACCGCTGGTTGCAGCGTTTCGTCTACTTCGTCCCGACCAAGGCGGGCGATCTCTTTCCAGCGCACCAGTGAGTCACGGGAGACAAGATAGGTACGCGCACAATCACCCTCAGAGGCTTCCTTCTGAAGGGACTCCAACAGCTCCAGGTCACGCATCGAAAATACCTGAATGGCCGGCACAAGCAGTCCAGCCTCTTCTGCTTGTCGGCCTAGTGATGCCATGTCCCAGTCACGTTCAGCCGCTTCGTAGGAGGAATGTGTGGTGGTCTGGTAACCGCACCGCTGACACACCAACCAGTGGGCATGAAACCAGTCGGTGATTCTTTTTAGGTAGTCTGGACTGTCCTGACAGGCACAGACTGGGCATGAGGCTCGCTCGGTCATGGTGCTATCTGGCATATCATGGTGAATGGGGTGTGGGGCAATGGCGTTCATACATGCCCACCTGAAAGCTGGCTCAGGGTCTGTGCCCGAGCATTGGCTGACTCCCTCACGATGTCGGGGGAGAACCCTGCACCACAGTGAACCTCGTTGATCATCACGAGCTGAAGATAGCCGCGATGAATCAGGTATTGGCCAAAGCCTAGATCCGAGATGTCCCGATGCGCATAGGCACCGGAAGCCTCCATCGCGTTAATATCGTCGATGGTTAGGGTGCCCATGTTGAGACTATCCAGTGTCGCTTGGCGATAAGGGGCTTGTAGGCAATATTGCTCAGCCAGCTCACCCAGGTTGAGATCAACCAGGGCACGATATAGCCCGCTGCACTGGTAATGGGTTGCCCCACCGCTAGAGAGTGCCACCAGCTCGCCCTTGCAATGACTAGGTTTCGCCATCGCTTTGCCTCCTGTGATTGTGTTCTCTCCCCTTGGCGATACCTGCATGGGTCAGCTTGTGGGCGCTGAGCATACAGGCATAGGCTGAGTGCATCGCATCGGCAATGATGCGATCGGCCAACTCAAGAGGGGTGGTATCAGTGATGCCAACACGCCGCAGATCTTGCTCAATAACGGCACGATGACGTAGGTACTCATGAAGTTCATTTGCTAGTGCGTCGTCTGCTAGCAAATCCGGCTTGTTCGTTGCATTGAGTGCAGAGCACATGTCTACCCCCTACGTTACTCAGCACAGCTGGTCGGATGATGCCGAAGAATCTCGGCTAGCCGATCCAGGGCTGTTATGGAGATTGTCCGCTCTCCCGCTGCACAACGCGCCTCGTGTCGGCGCAGTAGCGAAAGATCCCTAGGCGAGAAATCGTGATCACGGCAGAATGCTGCCTGCGTCATTTCTCGGTCCTCGAGCAACTGCTCCAGGGCGTCACGAAGCACGACAATATCGGCATACGCGAACCCTCCCTTTCCCAGCTCACTGTCATTATTCGCTTCACCCATACTGGGCAAACCCAGCTCCGGTTCGAGGTTGCATGTAGCGGACTCGGTGTTTAGCGCACCTGCTACAACCAAGTTCTGCCCAATTCCGGGCGTTTCCTCGCGCAACCTGTCGCAAGAGGAGGTAGGGCGCGGGGTGACACCCTTGGCGAATGCTTGCTGGCGCAGTTTGGATAGAGAGGTGATAGCGAGCACCGCGGCCAGCTGGAAGATCAGCAGCGCCACCGCCTGCATGCCGATCAAAGCCTGCTGGCGCCAGGTCCAGGCCTCGGCCGGGGGCGCCGCCACGAGAGTCGCCAACTGGCTGTCAACCTCAGCGAGACGAGCCTGTGCGACTTGTATCGGTTCGAGCCAGCCAGCCCGGGCCTCACTATTTGCCCGGAAAGTCTCGATACTCTCTTCAAGGCGCGAGGCCTCCAGAGCCAGCCGCTCAATGCGCAGCTCCCGGCTGGCGTCGACGTGAGACGCTGACAGCCACTCATCCACCAGAGGCTCGCAAACCATATAGATAGGTCCGGTAAGCGTAAGCACGCTGGCGACCATGGCCAGCATTCGCCGAGCCAGCTGGCGCTGATACCAGAGCCACAATGCAACGACTTCTAGGAGAACAGCCCAGGCCCAACCCATCGGCCCAACAAACTCAGTCCAAAACTGAATCGCATGCACCTGCAACAGCGCGATCGCGCCAGCAAGTACCAGCAAAGGCGGCACCATCTCGATGAACCGTGTTGTCGGTGACTGATTGCCCATTACGTTGACTCTCCACAAAGCTCACACACATTGCCGTACCCACTAATCCCCTTTCCAAGAAGGCGGGGTGATCAGCTTTTCTAGTCCGCATCCGGTTCAGTTTCGTCACCTGCCGAGGTGGCCACAGCCATCGGCGTTCCCAGCAGCGGCGCGGGGGGAGGCGGTGGCTGTTCAGGCTCAGACGCAGCCATTCGTATCCCGATCGTCAGCGCCAGCAGCGCCGACCAGGCGACCATCCAGCGGATTAAAAAGCGGCGATCCTTGAGATTACCCCAGCCGAAAATGAGCATCACAGCCAGGAAGACGGCATACGCGAGAGCGCCGACCCAGAGAATGGCGATGAAGCCGGTCATGCCACACCTCCGGTCACAAGCGCCTCAACGTGTCCCAGCTGGGAAAGGCAGGCTGTAGGTGGCTCGCCGGGGTCCCGGGCGACTTCAAGCCTTCTCTTGGCCATGGATCTCTCCTTTATAGGTTGGTGATACTGGTGAGGCAGGCTAGCGCAACCAAAGCGGTAATGAGGTAAGTCGACGCTGCCCGGTGACATGATGGACGGCTCGCTTAATCGCAGAAGGGTGACCAACGAGTACGACGCGGCGTTTGCCCCGAGTGAGGCTGGTGTAGAGCCATTGTCGCTCTAGCATGTGCCAATGCGATCTCACCAGAGGAATGACCACGGCAGGGAATTCGGACCCCTGCGCTTTGTGTCCGGTCATGGCATAGGCCAGCTGCAGCTTGCCGAGGGTGTCGCTGGTGAATAGCACTTCACGATCCTCAAACCGCGCCAGCACGGTTTTCTCCTCAGCGTCTGCCGTCACCACATAGCCGAGATCACCATTAAAGACATCACGGTTATAGTCATTCTCGGTCTGCACGATCTTGTCCCCTGGCGCCCATTGGCGACCATGGATTGTCACAGAGCCCCGATCGCCCGGGACGTGATAGCTTCGTAACGCTTCATTGAGAGCACGGGTTCCGACCGGACCACCGTGCATGGGTGTCAACACCTGCACTTCATAAAGAGGATCGAAGCCACGCGCCAGCATGTCTTCAGTGGCCACCCGCAATGCCACACGACACACCAGCTCGGGGTCACCGCCTTCCGGCACTTCGACAATCTCAAAGTCGCTATCTGGTACCGATTGAGGACTATTGCCCTGGTTGACGGCGTGCGCCTGGACAGTAATTTGCGAGCCAGGCCCCTGTCGCCGGATCTGTTGAAGACGTGCCACTGGGATAGCACCCGAACCGATCACATCGCGAAGAATGTTTCCCGGCCCAACCGAGGCCAATTGATCCTGATCACCGATGATGAACAGTCGGCAGTGGTCAGGCAGCGCCACCACCAGAGCCAGAAACAACGGCACATCGACCATCGATGCTTCATCAATGATCACTACATCCGCTTCGATCGGGTTGCTAGCATTAAACTCAAAGCCGCTGGCGCCAGCGCCCAGGAGACGATGAATAGTAGACGCCGGCCTCCCGGTTGCCTCCGACATTCGCCGAGAGGCACGGCCAGTTGGCGCACACAGCGCCAGCTCAAGGCCAGCATCATCCAGTGTCTGCGCCAGCACCTCAGTCACCGTGGTTTTCCCCACCCCCGGCCCACCCGTAAGCACAGCCACCCCATACGCAAGGCAGGTCTCCAATGCTTGGCGCTGCTCATCACTGAGCACCCGGCCATCCGACAGCTCGCCATCAACACGCACTTGGTTGCAGCCATTCCAATGCACCGCACGCGCTAGCAACGCGGTGGCGATGGTTCTCTCGGCTTCCACCAGCGAAGGCAGGCCAACTAGCCCGCCCTCAACACTTATAAGTTTTTCATGCGCCAGCAGCAGTTCAACAACCGAGGCCATGCGTGCCACGTCGACCCCGAGGAGCTGCGCGCCTTCCGAGGCCAATTCATCCGAGGTTGCCAGGGTATGCCCCGAGGCTGATCGTGCATCAACGACATGGCGAAGCCCCGCAATGAGTCGATCGCGGTGGGTCAACTCGAAGCCAAGAGATTGAGCCATAGCATCGGCTATACGAAACCCTATACCTCGAGTCTTCAATAAGGTGCGGTAGGGGTTGGCGGATACTTTCGCAATGGTCTCCTGGCCCAACTGGCGAAAGACCGACATTGCACGTGAAGCGCCCAGACCATGCCCCTGCAGGAAGATCAATGCATCACGCGCTTCTTGGTACTCATTCCAGCTCGCCGCTATCCCCACTGCTTTCTTCTTACCGATGCCTGACACAGCCCGTAAGGCCTTTTCGTCACCGAGTACGTCGCGCAGCCCATCACCGAAATGGGCGACCAACCGCGCAGCGAACTTGGGGCCAATGCCGGCCACCTTGCCACTCGCAAGGTATGCACCCAGCGCTTTGGACTCCTGAGGTATTTGCGTGATGAGCCGATCGGCTTTGAACTGCTTGCCGAACTTAGGATGCGTGCCCCAAGTGCCGCGGGCCTGTACAGACTCCCCCTCGTTGAGCGGCTGACATACAGCCACCAGCGTTACCTCCTGTTCCTGAGCATCGCGCACAGTCAGGATCTGAAATCCCTCTTCACCTACGAAACGAACGGCACTGATCACGCCGCTCAATTCCTCAAGGTTGTCCATGGATCGCCCTCGCAAATAAAAAAAAACCGGCTGGGGAGGCCGGGTGAGGTACAGGGAAACAGGCTCTTACTGGGGAGCGTGGATTGTCAGCACGCCCGGGCCGCGCCCGACTTCAAACTCTGGATCTGCTACTGGGGAGCCCTCTGAGTTGAGAGTGAGAGAGAAGCCGGATCAGGGCTAACTCAGAGGGCTCTCCGGTAGCCCCGTTACCGAGACGACCAGACGGCTAATGCGCATCCCCGAAGCCGTGTCAGGGGAGAGAGGAGATAGCGGGCGCAATCCGCTTAATTCGTTCGGCAGAGGGTTGTTAAGCTTTTTCCGCTGCCTATGTGTTGCTATACTAGACGACACTTTTTAAGTATGCAATACACTTTAGAGATGAAAGACATCGTATTGTCGGTTTGCTTCTGAGCGGTGCTTATTCCGCTTACTTTCCTCTACCGAAGGACGACCTTCAGGATGACATCACGAGCACTCATTCTGTGTGAGAAACACTCCGACCAGGCCGACAAAATAGCCCCTGCTTTAGGTCTTACGCGCAGCGGCAACGCCTACACCGGCACCTGGAATGGCATAACACTTACCTTAGTTTGGGCCGCTGGGCATTTGCTGGCGCCTGTTGAGCCTTCCGAGGTGAGCCCAGAGGCCAATTGGCGCGATCCCCGCAGTCTTCTGCCCCTACCTACCGCCTTTCCTCAGACGCCTACCGACCGCGGTAAGAAATACCTGGGAAACCTTAAAAAAGAACTCTCTCAAGCAACAGAAGTATGGTTGGCCACCGATCCAGACCGCGAAGGCGAGGCCATCGGGTACGAGATCCTGCAGTACGCAAAGTACCGCGGTTCGGTGAAGCGGATGTGGCTGACCGGCTCTATGGAAGCGGCCGATGTTCAGGCCGCGGCCAAGCGCCTCAGGAACGCCGGAGAAACCATTTCTTTCTGGCGGGCTCAGCAGGCCCGAGCCAACGCGGATGGCTTCTGGCAGTACCTTGTCCGTGCATACACGGCAACCGCTCGCTTAGGCCTTATGGGTAGCGATTTAGCCAAAGGTAAGGGCAAGGCTGGGCTCGTGTCGGCCGGCCGCGTACAGTCCGCCACCCTTGGGCTAGTTGTTACCCGCGATCGCGCAATTGAAGCCTTCATTCCAGTCGATCACTACCAGGCGAAGATCACCCTGGGCGGGGGCGAGCTGACCTATTCACCGGCCACCCCAATAGCTGGCGCCAGCAGCATCCAGCTGCAGGATGACGGCAAGCCGATGTTCCTGGACAGGGCTGCCATGTTGGCCTTTACCAAGCGCCTAGAGACCGTCGATAACGCCGCCATTCTGGAGGCCGAGACAAAGCAAACAGCCAAGCATCCACCGCTGCCATACAGCCTCACAGCGCTTCAGCGAGACATGTCAAAACAGTACGGCCTCACGGCCACACAGACGCTGAAAGCGGCCGATTCAATGCGAAGCGATGGTTACCTGACCTACCCACGAACAGAGCATGGAGAACTGCCCGCCAGTCTGTATAACCGGAACGATTTATTGGCCATTCTGGGTGGCGCAGCAAAGGCTGATGACGCGCTTATGGCGCCAGCCCGCCAAGCTGGTCGCCGGCATTGCATGGAGAGTGCGGAGGTGCCACGGCCACGTTGCTTTACCGACAAGCCGATGAACCACCACGGGATCATTCCAACGCGCAAAACTCCGAACCTCGCAGATCGTACCGAGGCCGAACAAAAGGTCTACCTGGCCTGTGCAAAACAATTCATCCAGGCCCTCCTGCCAGCCGCTACCGTCGAGTCCTTGAGTGTCAGCGCCAGCATCGATGTCGAGGACGTGATAGAGCGGCAGCCAGCGCTGTTTTCCGGCACCTTCAAGCGCGTCATTGACCACGGCTGGATGTCCGCTTTCGAGGCTCACAAAGAACAGAAAGACCTGCCACCACTGGTAGCCGGCGCCAGCATTCCCATCGAGGCTGTAAGGCTTCATGAGGCACGCACCGAGCCGCCCAAACACTACACGCTGCACGACCTGCTAAGCGCAATGCTCAATGCAGGCCGACACGTCGAAGGGGAAGATGCAGCAGCACTCCGAAAGGCTGAAGGGATCGGCACCCCAGCCACTCGGGATACGGTTATCCAGACGTTGTTTGATCGCGAATACGTAGCCACCAAGCGCAAGGGGAAACAGCAGCTAATTGTCTCCACACCACGAGGCCGCGCATTCATCGATAACACCCCCACCGAACTCTCCGATGTGCGCGTGACAGCCGCTTGGGAGCGCCAGCTCGATGCAATCCAGAACGCCCCCAACGACACAGCGGCTAAGCACGCCCGCGACACGTTTATAACTGCTCAACGCGACTTCATTACTACCCGCATCAAAGAGGCAATCGACATCATGGACAATGCACCTGAGGCAGTTTTAGAAGCAGCCAATGGCCCCACAGAGAACATGGTTTCCGCAGCACGCAAGCTAGCCGCTGCACGCAGTCTTACGCTACCAGAGGGCATCGAAAAGAGCTTCGAGATATGTCGCTCATTCCTGGACGAGGTAATGCAGCAGACACCGCCGCCGACCGACAAGATGAAGGCCTTGGCTATGCGCCTAGCTGGCGAAAATGGTGTGACGCTGAATGGAGAACTGACCTCATTCAGGGAGTGCAAAACCTTCATCGATAAGTATATGCAGATCCAAGCTCCGACCGCGAAAATGATAGCCGCTGCTGAGTCCGCCGCGAAGCGCTACCAAGTAAAACTTCCCGAGGCTGCCCGCACCTCAATACAGGAGTGTCGCGTGTTCCTAAACGAGCATCCACGCTAGCCCCGCCGAGAGGCATCCCGGGCACCCCTTGGATGGGGCTAGGACACTTGGCCGATCGCATAAAAAGCAAACCGAAAAGGACTCCCCTCGCCAAGGAAGGCGCTCAATTTTACACCCGCCAGACGTACCCACTTAGCCCCTTTAAAGCCACTCAGAACAACACGCCTGATGAGTGATAGAAGACGATAGGAACCGCAATGCACGAAGTACATCACGACGATGAATCACAGGCCGAGAACACTCATCAACGTCAATCACGCCGTACTGTTGATAGGGAGGTGCTAGCACACGAGGCCGAGCTAATGGTGGGCGCACTGACAGCCGATATAGATGCAATTATGGGCGAGTACACACGGCAGCTACTGGACATTGTTGAGCGCATCAGGCAGGCCCAACCACGTACCCATGGCGCGGTACTTTTAGATGTTAGTCGGTGTGGCTATGGATGCCTCGGGTGCCCTCACCCGGTATGGCGTAAATGGGTCAACCGACAACAGCATAGCCGGCACGCACCCTCAACGTGGCATGCCGTTAGAATACAGCGACCAGGGGTAGCAGCAAGGGCGAAAACCGTGCCTCAAGAGGCGCGAGAGCTGATCGCTGAAGCCCTCGTGTTGATCGAACGAAGAGCACGCTTTATCGACCATTTGAAACGTATTAACAAGGCCATTGGTACTGCTCGCCACTACCGACCAGAGCTAGGCCAACAAGGAAACAATTAGGACGGCATGACAATCTTTTAATAGCGCATTATTCGATTTCTCTATGGCTTGTAGTGTCACTCTACAAGCCTTTTTTATGCGTATCTGAGCAGGCCTAGCGTGGGGTTAGATATAAACCGCAATGGGCGTGTACATTGAAGCATCGCATCATTAATACGGGTGCTAGCTATACGCTTACCCCATTCAAGAGAGCGCTATTCCCAGTGATTGGAACATCACTCTATGGGTATCCATGTGCCGGGGAGAGGGCTGTTACCAAACGGCAGTAGCTAGAGGTATAGAAGGGTGGGGAAGGGTTGATCCCTCATGCATGAAATAGCTGCCATGAAAGCAACAAAAATTACGACAAGCATTTAATGATCTAGGGGTATCCCAAGCACGCCATTGTTGGCAAAGCGAGTGTCTTCGGCGCGTGTACATCCACGGTGGTTGTGTTCCTGTCGGGGTATGGGGAGACCTTGCCACCGCACTCAATGCTGGCGCTTTCGATGCGTGAGCAGCAACGGAGATAATAGCCTTGTCGGGGTATGGGGAGACCTTGCCACCGCACTCAATGCTGGCGCTTTCGATGCGTGAGCAGCAACGGAGATAATGGGCTTGTCGGGGTATGGGGAGGCCATGCCACCGCGCCCAATGCTGGCGCTTTCGATGCGTGAGCAGCAACGGAGATAATAACAAGGTAGAACGAAGTTGAAACGGGGCGGCTTAGGGATTCAGCAATCGAAAATACTAGGCCTTTCGAGGCTTGCCTCGTGATCGGCCGCGAAGCGGCCCATGTGCTTTTCGTAGAGTGCTAGACCGACCGCTCCACAAGGTCATTTTACCCCTATCAGCTAGCTATCTAGTCCCAGTACAACGAAGTGACTTGGGGCGGTTTTCCGCCTACTGCTATATCAAATTTAGGCGTATCGAGGCCTGCCTCGTATTCAGCCGCGAAGCGGCTCATGTGATCTCGTTGACTTTATGAACAACTGCAACGGTGAACACAGCAACAAAGCCCACCAGCATGCACATTTTTCCATTCAGATAGTGAAATATTTACGCACAAAACAAGATACGCGAGCGTCTATAATATTGCCCATTATTAGGTGCTTATAAGTAATTCCTGCGAGTATTTGGAATCATCATTTCTTGGGATAGGCGAATAGAGCGGGAGAGACCGTGACGGATAACTCGAACGGTTCACGGCCTTATAATCAAATCAGGGTAGTTAGGGGGATGTTCCCTTTCCTTGACCTAAGACTGCCTTGCCACAGCGATCTCAAACCTACACCCCGGCCTAAGCACCCTCAACATCGACAACTGCAACACAATCCTGGCCAGGGAAGGTCTTATTTCTGACTGGGATATTCACCCCTGAATTCATCCATGCTTTTGAGGAGGTCCAGGTAATCGATCCCGCCCGGAATCAGGCGAGTCTTTGTGGCGCGTTCATACATCCATACGCTCCATAATTTCATGTGTGTTGAAGCGCCTTCAATATCCTTGGGCATCATCCCGCCCCATTCGGGATCATCAGCCATAAACTGGAGCGCCCGATCGATGGCACGATCCAGGTCATTTCTGGGCGAGTAGAAGTCCTCCAAACGCACTTGCTCGGCCAGAATCAAAACGGCAAGCACTGGATAGTTCAGCCATTCTGCAAACTTTTCGATCACATCTCGCCCCAGGCTACTTGCTAGCCTTCGCCCAGTTTTCAGGTGGCTCAACGTGCTCGGCGCAATACCAAGGTGCTCGGCCAGGTCAGTGGAAGCCAGTCCTTCGCTAACAGCTCGCTCAAAGATTACCTGAATGAGTTTGTAGCCAGGTGTTTCCGGCTCTATTTGCAGGTAGTCGGATCTTGGCCCTTTGGGTTTTCCCTTCTGGCCATCTTTGGGGCCTGATCCACTTTTCCGTATCCCTGCCTCGATAACCTTACGTAAGCCTTTATCGTCATTCCCCTGATCCAAGTTTTCTCCCCACATGCTTTCAGCATGTTTCTAGTTAAATAGAACTATACCAGATAGCAAATTCTAATACTTATTGCCTATCCAGCGCCGCTCGGACAGCGGCAAGATTGCATCGCTACATCATAACCCAGGAGTAAGCAATGCTCATCGGACGCATAGAGCACGACCCCAAAAAACAATTCCCGTTGCAGCTACCAGAGTCAACCCTCGGTCGGCTTGAGCTGTACAAGGAGCTGTACCAGCAGACATTCGGCGAGAAAGTGGCCAATAACGATCTGGTCGACCTGATGCTCACGAATGTCATGGACAGAGACCGTGAATTCAAGCGGTTTGTGAGGGAGGAGGAACGAAAGAAAAAACAGGAGGCGAAACAGCAGGAACTAGGCGCTGGAACTAACTCCTTAGCTGGAGAAGCTGAGGCCGAACCTCACGCTGAGGCTTTAAGCCATCAGCGTGAGCAACAACATCAAGCATAAGGGCACTAGGTCTCGATATGCTGTGCTTTGATGATCTCACACATCTGTTCAACCAGGGGAACAACTCGTCTCCACTTGGTACGCAGAACACGGTGATTGCCTGTGGCCCAACTGCGCACAGAGGTAACAGCCTCGTCAGCAGCCACGGCTATCTGGCGTGGGGTCATCACTTCCATCCAGCGATCCACAGTAGCTTTGACCTCCTTGGAATCGACCCAAGCGCCGCCTTCAATAGCGACGTGCTCGGCCATGACCTCATCAAGGGCATCAAGCACCTTGTCATAGGCCACCTTCCTAGGGACCGCTCCCCCTGTCCAGGTGTGAATGGATGCCACAGAAATCGAACATTCGAGCTTACCGCTCAGGTGCTCTGCGACCTTGGCCAATGTCATGCCGTAATTGTCTCGCAGAGTAGCAATACGTCGAGCCAAGTCACTGTCGGTCTTGCTGCGCTCAACACGACCACGGGTTGTCGGAATGCTGACCTTAATTTCGCAGCCATGCCTCTCGAGCGTGTTGATCAGGTCGTTCAGGAGTGCGTTACGCATGGCTAACCTCTATGAATATTTGGCAAGTCACCCGCCTTCTGAAATGCAGCGACTTATTGGTTGGACGGCAGCCCGTTTGCATATCCCCAGACAATGGCAGGAGGACATGAAACAGGAAATATACGTAGCCTGGTTCTCTAAAGAATATGACCCTTCGTATTCCCATGACGCCATCATGAAATATGCTGGTGAGGCGGCATTTCTTGCGGTCAGCACATGGCGCCGCCATACCATCCTACCAGTGACCGTTCACAAAGCCGGTCAGGCTGATAGCGAACCCAGGGCTGAGCAGTTCGATCTGATGGCTGAACAGATTCCTGGTTTCACTGAAGAGTTCAACGACGAAATCGACATTGACCCTGAGGCTTTCGTTGAGACCACTTCGATGGCTTCAGTGCACCTCATCGACCTACCCAAACGCTCAGCTCGAACTGAGCTGTCTCATGAAAACCTGCTGGCCCTTCACTGCGAAGGCCTTTCGCCCGCTGAGATAGCAGCCGCAGCGAACATGACCGAGCGCAGCGTATACCGCAGATTGGAACGCCTTAAACATGGAAACCGTAGTACAGTATAGTAAAATTGCAGCGTTATCGGTAGCACTCTCAGGAGCTGCTTTATCCACTGTCACATTTGCCTCAGATCAGGACCTGGGTGTACTTGGCCCTACTTGGGAGATCGTAGAGCCAGACATGCGGCTTGCCATCGTAGCCGAGGCCCATGGTGTCGACTGGGACTCCGTTAATGAGCACCTAGCAGGGCAGGCTCAAAATCATACGAGAGACATCCCCGATTGGTTCGTCCCGATAGCCGAGCACACCGAAACTCACTTCGTAGATCCGTCCTATACGCTGGGTGAAGACATCGAAGCCTTGAAGCGGCAACCCGATGGTACATACCAATGGGGAGTCATCTATGAGGCCGGCACCAAGGTCAACCCCCTCGAGCACATACAGCCAGAGAATTGGCTCCTCGTTGTTGATCTACGAGCCGATGATCAGCGTGAGCTGGCCATGACCTTAAAGGCCCGACACCCAGCCAACCTAACAGTAATCGTCACAGCAGGAGATCCAGGCAGTTTGGCGTCGGATCTTGGCCAAGCTGTGTACTTCGCAGAGGAGTGGCATTTCGATCGGCTGGGCATTACCCACACCCCCTCTTTAGCCGGCGTTCGGGACAGTCAGCCTGACGTAATCGAAGTGACCCATTTCGCCTATCCCTACGATGTCACCACCTTGGAGGAACACCTGCCATGAAGAGGTTACTACTCTCTGTTCTGACTGTTGCAGCCCTCACAACGGGGAGCGCCTATAGTGCATCCCCGCTATCGAGCTCTGCCGCATGCCGGGGAGAGATTTTCAATCCCATCAACGACGCGAACTGGAACAACATGTTTCCGGTAACGGTAGCCGGAATTTCCATGGGCGGTGGGTCTAATCCTTCCCTTATGCACATGGACCCAATCTGTTTATGTCCAGGGCCCTATGGCATCGACATGCCAGGGATCGGCATGACGTTCTGGGAACCAACGTTCCTCGCTGAAGTGGCGCGAACACCCGGCTGTATGTCGACTCTCGGTGGCACGCAGGTACTAACCGGATACGACTCCCTGACTTCTAACCAAACGTATGGCTCGGGACGTGGAGATAGCAGCGTTACCAGGATGCAAATCCACTGGTATATCTACCCTCTGTTCAGTGTACTCAACATGATGAGTTCGCTGGGGTGTATGAACACCTCCGGGTTTAACCTTGCAGACCTCACTGAGGTCGACGCCACTTGGCAGGATGACACTTGGACATCTATCGCATTTCCAGAGTCAGCTCTCTTCGCCAATCCGGTTGGCGCTCTCTCGTGTATCCCTGACGCCGTAGCTTCTGCAGCGGGTCGCCCCCTAGACATGATGTTCTGGTGTCAGGGCTCGCAGGGCGTCGTCTATCCCCTTACTGGCTCAAGCACGACTCACAGCTCCCCCCAAGGTGGGAATCTCCACATCCTTGGCAAGTATATGCAGCGTAAGACGCGCATGGCGGGCCTGTTATCAACGACCGGCCCTTGGGCTGAATGCCAGTCCGTTTACCTGCCGAACATGATTCGCAGCCAATACCGGATTGATCCGGTGGCCCCAGTTGCCAGCAACCAAACTGCTGTTCTTGGAATGTCCGAGTTCCGCTGGGGGATGCTGCCTCCCGCCAACACCGCTGTTCGTACTGATTCCGCATTCTTGATCTGGGTAGGTAAGCAATGCTGCGCACTCTGACCGCTATTACTTTGACGCTATTCAACACATCGGCGTTAAGCCAACAAACACCCGTAGAGGCCGCTCAAGACGCTTTCTCTGCTCTTCAAGGGTCACAGGCGCCTAGCGACCTATTCGCTGGCCAGAGGAGCCCTGAGGCAATCCTGGAGGCGATGGGCGCGGGCACAAGCGGATCAACTGCAGGCCAAGCAGCCGGCACTGAGATGCTAGAAAACGTTCGGGCTCAAGGCCAGACAGGTGGAATCGCAGACCCTGAAATGGCCGCTGAATGGCAAGCATTGAGGGATTCGTTAGACCTTGGTGAACAGGATCGGCTGTATTTCTTCATCTCATTTTCAATGCCCGAAAGCTTGATTCGTAGCTATGCGCTTGATGCAGCCAGAGCAGGAGGCGAGCTGGTTCTGCGTGGAGTAGAGCCAGGTATGACGCTCCGTGACTTCACCATGGAGCGCTTGCTGAAGGTACTACGTCCTGGAGGCATGACAGCACCGATCCAGATCGACCCGCGACTGTTCGATACTTACGAGATCGAAACCGTGCCCACGATTGTCCTTGCCAAGGAAGATCCCATGGGCGTGTGTCAGACCGCCAAGCGCCAAATCGGTGAAATCGATGGCCAGCAGCTTGAGTACCATGGCTGCCCAAAGGGCAACCCAGACGATTACTGGAAGGCAGAAGGGTCAGTAACTGCCCTATATGCCTTAGAGCAATTCAACAAAGGCGGTGCCAGCAATGCCGAGGTTTATATCAACGCGCTCAAGGGCGAGGGTGCCGAAAGCGCTCCTGAGCAGAGCGGCATTGCGGGAGCACAGTGGGAATCGCTGAGCGACGAGCTAGCTGAGCGCAACGCACAACGGCTCCGCGACCGGTATCAAGGCACCGACCGTGAAGTTTACGACACGCCAATGGGGCCGGCTGTTGGTCCCGCGGGACAGAATATTGATCATCTCTGGGAGGAGTGACATGCCAAAGGGCTCTTGCTTAAAATTGTTTGCCATGGGGGCTGCTTTCGCAGCTTTTATGCCCTTGAGCGAGGTGGCTATAGCCACCCCTAACCAAGCGGGTATGAACGCTGGAGGGGCCTGGGCTCGAGACTTCAACCCAAGCAACGCCTTCCGTTCTGCTACATCGAGCCTGGGGCTTGAGGATACGAAAACCTCAGGTGAGCTTGGAGGGGAGGTGGGGCTACAAGTTAAACAGAAACAGCAGCGAAACTTCAGATGTCGCGACGGGGCTCGGCTCACTGCAGGGGGCATCCGAGTCTTTATCGAAGAGTGTGAACAAAGCGACAGTGGTGAGCTTGATCGAATCAGTGTATCGGTATGTGACGCCCTAACTCAGGGGATACGGTGTAGCGAGGATCGCTATACCGTCACAAGAGAAATCCCACTCGGGGGAGAGGCGGCCTTCAGCGGAGGCAACCTGTACGGGGCATACCGAGTCGAGGCCGAATGCTCCTCATCATCCTGCACCATGACCATGCACCAACTTCACGGGGACGCATGGGGCGGCAATGATATGCGTCAACAAGGGAATGATAGAGTCAATCAAGATCCCAATCACCCGTCAAATACAATTAGTGATGTTCGCGACAACCCTACTTTTGAACGTGGCAGCAACTTTGCTGATGATCGTTCAAAGTGTCTCGGCAATCAAATAAACCAACTTTTCAGTGAAGGTGATATTCCAGTTTCATGTGACCCCAACGACCCAAGGACAATTGATTTTCTTGACATCAATGCTGGTGGAGAATGTAAGCCGGATAAAATCACAACCGATTCCTGCGTGGTCGATATACCAACAAGACTCGTTACTTGTGAGCCTGAATCTCGGGAGTGTGAGGTAAGAAGAGACTCCGAAGAGTTTAGCTGCGCTAGAAAACTTGAGGTGACGGGAATAAAAATACCGACATGTGATAATGGCGATCACCTTTTAACTATAACAAGCGACCCCTGCCCTAGCTGCGTCGATTACCTCAGATATAACTTTTATTGCCAAGACCAAGGCTACCGAGTTGTCTATGACACGGTAAAGAAGTCAGATGGTTCACGTCATACAGGCCCTCACTCAAATGTCGTCAGTGGCGGCTTGAACACTACTGTACCTAAAACAACTGTTATAGAGGATTTCAGCGGCAGTAAATGCTTTCGAGTAGCTTACGAGCAGAACTGTAATGGCACTACCTGCAATGTCACAGCTTACTTTGAAAACCCTTGCAAGAACATAAGCTATGCAGGTTCAAATAGCTTCCCTATACCAATGAGAATCGAATTCACAGATAGAGTGATCGATGAATGTACTGGTTTAGAAAGCAGACGGCCTGAGTTATAAACTATGAAATATATTCATTTAGTAGCTTTATTAATCTACCTAATAATACCCCAGGTTACCTTTGGGGCTTTAAGCGACTACCAAGAGTGCTACAAGGTCGGAGAGACATGTATTGATTCTGCCCCCAGAACGATAATGGGTAAAACAGTCAGACGAGAGTGCTGGGAATATGCCGTTACTTATAGATGTTACGGCGATCCATATAGCCACACTTGCAATCTCGAAGCACTACAGAACGATGATGACTGGGAGTTGGTAAACACGTTTGGAGAAACATATCCAGCGACCTATTCGCAATATTCACGCATTCTTCCTGACAGTTGGATCGAAGAATGGCAAAAGAGCGAGTCTACATGTAGTGCCGACACTTCGTATGGCTGTGGCCCAGATATAAGCAGGACAGATATAAAAGATGCTTCTGGAAATATTGTCGGCCAGAAAGTAACTAAGCGCTGTTACATCGGCGAGACACCACGTTGCAATAACGACCCGAACTGCAACATAACGAGCTACGACTGCACCAGAAAGCAAGACGGTTTATGCGTTCGGCAGGAACAGACATATACATGTCGCGAAGATGGGAAATGCGATCCTAGTTCCTACGAAATTATGCCTGAAGTTAGCGATGATGAAGGCGCCTTCTCAGACGCTATTGCAGCGGCAGGTGTCATGGACATGATCGCTGCCGAGGGTGGGTTAGATGAAAACATGCGGATCTTTTCTGGCATGGAGCGCGAGTGCAAAGCGATTACAAGCGATTTCCGCCGCATGATGGAATTTAACGCAACCGTATCAACCGTTTTGGCAACGTATTTTGGCGGACCGCTTGGAGCTGTCTTGGCTGGCACTGCTTCGGCAGACATCCTAAATGCTATTGAGCACATGCAATGCTGTCAGGAAGACCCAGAAGATGTCGTTTTGACCAGCTCATTTATCTCTATGGCTACAGGAATCGGTGCTGACTACTGTGACCTCGAAGATGTAGAGCTTGCTGCTGCTCGCATGGCGAAACGAGCCGTCCAAGTTACACCCGGCTTTGTTCCCACCAATAATACGCTATGCACGTTCGCAAATTATATTTACAACGCGCCTGCGAAAGGTGACATGTCCTACGCGAAGCAAATATGCGCACATTGGACAAGGCCATGGTCGATTGCGAACACCCAAACTCAGGTGGATAGATACCAACGCTGGTGCGAGTTTGACTCGATGCTTGCCAGAATAATTCAAGAACAGGGTCGAGAACAGCTTGCCGAGTTGGCTTCGCAAAACGCAGGTGGAGCTGTTACCAAGCGCATTGAGTTTCCTTTTTACAATTCTGCCGGAGGATGGTCGAACGAGCTAAATGCCAACGGCAATCGAGTGCGGTTCTGGCAGTGGAAAGAGGAATGCTCTACCGATGAAGGCTTTACCAATTCGATGTTATCTGGATACGACTGCCCTTCAAGCCCAGACATTTATGCAGCGGTCTGCTCTGAATCGTCATGCGGGGCACCGCCTGATCACCCTGTTTATGGCTTTAGCCCAGGCTGGGAAACCCATCGCTTAGCAGCAGAGGATCATCACACCCGTGCGATCAACCGATATTCGGTTGTAGAAGGTGGGTGTTTTGAAGATGGCAGCTGTGAATACAAAGTTCACGCTTGGAAAGCTGGCGCTGGTGGTCAGATGCGCATTCCCTTAGATATGAAGTGGCCAATCAATTTTCCTAATGATGGCTGGGGCGAGTTTTCTTGGGCGCATAACAATGTTCACTTCGAGGCATATACAAACCCTCTAGGTTCAGAATCCCCTTCCAGAGGGCTGCGCATGTGTATCGGTTCATCATATGAATGCTATGACAATGCGGCGTGGAATGAAGTCAACATCCAGAATGACATTACTAATTTGAATAACTATGTCAGCAACAGTCCACCAGTGACTCTCACTGGTGGATGTTCCGTTGAGGAATGTGAGTTTAGAGCTTCAATTGAAGTCAATCTTACAGCTAAGCCTTGGTACACCTACTCAGAAAAGAAATACGAGCCGTGCATGCTAAAGGTTTTGGGTAGCTGTGTGACAAAGGCCTCCACAACTTACGATCGTCAGTACAAGCCAGACTGCACCGGGTTCACTATTGACGAGTTCCTTGCACTTGATCTCGGCGATATGGATTTCTCGGAGTACGTGGAAACGTTGTCGGAAAAAGCACAATCGGAGTTCAACCAGACATGGGCAAGATAGCTTTAATTCAAGCTACTTGTGTGGTGATGGTATTGGCATCTACTGGCTCCTTCGGGAGCCCAGTAGACCGAATCACTGCCCAAGCTGAAGCGCTGGCATCAGGTGCAGCCGGTTCAGAGGAAGTGGTGCAGAACGCGGGGCAGAGGCCTTTCATGTTCACGCCCAATAATGGGTATGTAGGCCTAGAAACCCAGCTAGATGTATCGCTCACATATACGTCCTTTGAGAACGGTGGACAGAACGTTAGAAGAGTTGAAAAAGCAGTTGTCGACTGGGGTGACGGCTCAAGTCCGACCACAGTGACCCCTGGCACACCCGCCTACCATACGTATGGCCACCGCAATAAGGAGGGTGCCATTACACCTCATGGAAGTATTGTCTATACCGGCAGGATTACGTTCGTGACTACTTCAGGCAATGCATATACCGAGCAGTTTCAATATAGCATGTGGCATTCCTTTCTTGACTCGCTTGTTCCCGGAGGAAGATCGCTACCCAACAACATGCTACCGAGCGTTAGTGGGGCTGGTGGCAGGGATCGTTTGCCTAGTGGCTTCTTTGATAGGAACAACAAATAATGCAAACTCTTTTCAAGGCTGCGTTGATCATGGTGGCAACAACCATGCCTTTTTTTGCCAATGCTCAGGAAGGCGCCAATGAACCCGCGCATCAGCTTTACGGCGGTCATGATGCTGGCGCGCTACTTAGCAAGTCGATTATGGTGACCAGCCAGCTAGATTGGCTCAATGCCTGGTCGCAGAACCTTGGAGGCAATCCACCAGAAGATTTGCCCCAAGGCTATATCGGAGTTCTAGTCTTCGCGTCCTACCCAGGACACCTCATAAGCCTTCATCCTCTGGACGACAGCTCATCTTTGACGATTCGCTGCCATCAGGCACCGCTGCCCGACAGCCGTAGCTACATCGCCCCCGCTGCATGGGCAGCCGGGATGTTCCGTGCTGATAGCGTGACGCTGGAGGATTGCCCATGATAGCCGGCAGAATGGATGCGCTGGCACTTACCGCCATTGCAGCCGGCGTTGCGGCCGCTACACCTTGGGCTGTCGGCACCTTCCCAGCATGGCCTGCTGGCGTCCTGGGTTCGCTGGGCATGGCGCAGCTCACATGGAGCCAGGCTATGGCCAAGCTGCGCCAGTACGACGAGGATTCCCGAGAGGGCTTCGTGCTGCCTTCAGACGAGCCAGTAGATGATAAGGGGCCTTCCTTACATATCGGCCTGACCACCGACAAAAATACTCGAATCAACATGCCCGACATCCTCGGGCAGCGACACACTGCGATCGTGGGTCAGTCTGGTGTGGGTAAGACTACTCTTGGTGAATATATCCTCTGGCAGCAAACTGCGCGTGGGCGCGGATGGCTATTCATTGACGCCAAAATTGATCGGGACACTCGGGATCACCTAGCGTACATGGCCAAGGTGACAGGCCGCGAAGATGAACTCTACATTATCGACGTGTCAGACCCCGATAACGCCAATACCTACAACCCTGTTCTCCACGGCGATCCTGATGAGGTGGCATCGCGGCTGATGAACCTCATTCCTTCTGCGGAGAACAATCCAGGCGCCGATCACTACAGGCAATCCGCCAATCATGCACTCACTGTCATCATTGCCGCTCTGCAAGCCTCCGGTCAGTTATATCACTTCGGCGATCTATCAATTCTATTGCAGTCCGATAGAGCCCTTGAAAACTTGGAGAGAATGACTCCTCAAGGGCCTGAGAAGAGGGCGCTATCGATCTTCCTCGATCAGTTCCGTACCCGTACCAAGGAAGGGACAAAAATCGACCTCAACCGCATGAAGCAAACGCTGGGCGGGATGGCAGGCCGGATTGCACTGTTCGCCCAGGGTAAGTTTGGAAAGGTCTTCAACGTTTATGCCCCGGAAATCGTGCTTACCGAGATTATTCGTAAGGGCCACATGCTTTATGTCTCGCTTCCGACGATGGGAAAGGACACCGCAGCCCTCAACCTAGGGAAAATGATCGTCTCGGACATTCGCTCTGCTGTTGCCTACATTCAAGATTTACCCAAGGGCGAAAGGCCAGAGCATTTCATCGCACTTCTGGATGAAATGGGTGCTTACGTAATGGAAGGGGTAGGGCGTCTCTTCGAGCAGGCGCGATCGGCCAATATCGCACTGATTCCAGCCTTCCAGTCCTTCAGCCAGCTTAATCGAGTCTCGCCAGACTTTGCAGACATCGTGATACAGAACACATGGAACAAAATATTCTTCAAGTTCGGTGCGAAAGACAGCCCTGAAGAGGCCGCAGAAATACTAGGTAAAACCAAGCGTTTTCAACGTACTGTCTCAGTCTCGGCTAACCAGGGAGAGAGTGCGCAGTATTTGAGAACCACCCCACAATCCAGCATGTCCGATGGCGGCGGCATGGGTGAAAGCTGGCGCGAAGTTGAGGAGTTCAGGGTAACACCGGATCAATTGAGAGCCATGGATATGGGGCAAGCGGTCATGATGATGGGCGCTCGCATGTATCATTTGAGAACGCCAATGATCAACTACCCCAAACACATTCCTTCATTTAAGGTAATAAAACGCAAGATGAAGATGCCTGCCGACAAACAGGCGCTTAACTTCGAGGAACGACTAAACGAGTTTCTTACAGCAACTGTTTAGGTGGTAGTTATGATTACAGTGTTATTTTGGGCAACAATCGCCATCTTCGCTATGTTGCTCTTAGGAATTCTTCCGGGAGTAAAGGAAGTCTTTAGACCGCTCATGGATATTTTATCCAAGGGAACCATAGAGGTATTGAAATTCGCCGGGGGATATATTCTTTGGCTTGCCAAGACGATAATTCATGCCCATATCGACCTTGTTACCCACTTATGTCATAAGCGCTCATACTTTGACCCAGCAGAAAAGATGAGAAAATAGCCGCTTCTTATTGTAATTTGAAATCGTCGTATGGTATTATTAGATAACATCAAGGTGATTGCGTCGATCGTTCGGAGGTCGAAATGGCTAACAAGAATCGCAAAGCTCGCCGCCAACGTGCGATCGCAGCACGGCAACATGCCGCTCAGCCATCCCAGGGCTCTTTCGTCGCAAATGAGCTGCACCAACTGATCGGTGCTAATGAAGAAGATGTAGTCAGGGCTTTTAAGTGGAGAGCCAGGCAGAACGTTATCTTTATCTATGCGGTTAATGCAGTGATATTTGCGTTTCTACTATTCTTCACCGCGTACACTTCAAACAGTGGGCTGAGCAAATTTGTCCCGTTTATCTGGGCGGGTTTCATCGCTTTGTTCCTAGCACAACAAGCTATGCTGAAACGCTACAAGCAGCTCATCCGAAACACATAACCCCCCTGCCTTGGCAGGGGCTTTGCCTATATGGCTCCTCTTATCGAGACAGCATAAATTCCCGAGGATCAATTTCCTCGCCTTGGGCAGGGGAAGGGATCGATTCATTGCTTGATGAATCTGATGAAGACCCCCCTGAACGGACCTGTATCCTTGTTATCGTTGCTTCAGTTGCGTTCAAGGTGGGTCCATTTCTGGCCTGGGAGTCAATCTGAGACTGACTAGGCGGGGCTTCGACATCAACCGGCTCAAAAGTGCCATCGCCACCATATTGGTAATATGCATGCCCGTCTTCTCGCTCGACTGCATAGATTGCTTGCCCATGACCACTCTCATCTTGGGTGTAAAGCGCGGGTACGAACATATCATTGCCGACTTGAATATTCGTTCTATCGCCACCCGTGATCATGGCGTCAGCGTTGCTGGCATCAGCTGCCGCTAGATCCCTGCGATCAGCAACAGTAAAGCTCTCACCTGTGTCTATAACATGGTAACTATCAGGACGAACAACAGGAGCCTGGGCATTGGCTTGTATATCATTCAATTGCGTAGGCGAATCAGCAGATAGCCCGCTGACACCAATAGCACCAATAGGCGATGTAGTGGCGTCTGCATGACTTGCCCTTTCATTAACATCGGCGGTGTTGGCCCCTACTGTCCCCATGACAAGGGCCCCTCGGCCGGAAATGTCTTTTACATCTTCACTCATTTGTCCTTCTACTTTACTCCGGACAACATCAAAATCACTTTGTATGCCAGCTACAGCGTGAGGATTTGCAGCTGTAGGAAGCGAGCCTGAACGGCTAGTTGTGTATTCCTCACTTGCTCGTTGCTGAACCTGCACGGCCTCTTGGTAATCATTTGAAGCCGCGTAGAGCATTGATGCTCGGTCTTCACCGGCACGGCTTTCAAGAACCTGACGTGATTCCCCTTCGGTAAACTTCTGGGAGTAACGACTACCATCTTGTCCTGTAACACTTAGCGTGCCGTCTTCACCAAAAACGAGCTTTCCAGTATCTGCCTGCGCAACACTGGTGGTTTCTTCGCGCGCATCTTGATCCGACTGGGACCTACGCACTCCGGCCTCAACAGCCGCCGAGCCTCGGTAATAACCACTTATGCCACTGCTAAGGCTAAGCCCAAGCTCGCCTTTAACACCTGCTTCAGCTGCCACCTTACCTGCTGCGTGCATGGTCATATCGTTTATTTCGCGCTCAGAAAGACCTGTTTGATCCATCACTTGACGGGTTGCACCCAATTCACTCATATACCTCTGACCTTGGGTGTCTTGACTCATTCGAGACCAATCAATCGAACCGTCTTGCATATAGCCATTGTCTTGGGCGTATTGAGTAGCACCTCGAAGGGAATCGGTCATCATACTTTGAGACTGCTGTGAGAACGACTCCTTGGCTTCTTGAGTGCGCTGTGTAGCCTCTGAGTATGATTGCGAAGCCGAATAGTTCGCTCTAAAGTCAGCTGGGCGTAAGCCCACGTTCATATCTTGGCCGCTCATACTGGTCACAGTAGAAGCTCCAACCCCTACATGGTGGGCCGATACTTCTTCCCCAGAGCTATAACGGTGAGAGGTTTGGTGAGCATTCATGTTCGCGTTGTTCATACTTACCTGGCCAGCCGAAGCTGCACCTGTAGACATGTTGTTCGCGGCTGTCGCCGCTTGTTGGCTACCAGATGCCCTGTCCAAGACAGAGGTGAAGGCGTAACCGCTGCCAGATACTAGCCCCCACATGATGGCGGGAACTAAGGTGGACATAAAACCTGATGCCATCACCATCTTGTCCGACATCTCGCTGACTGCGCTCATATTGGCCATGGTGAGACCATCAGCGAGGTATCCCGCTGTCTGCCCCTGGAAATAGAGCATCATGATGTAGTTCACGATAGCGAGCCCTGGCCACCATAAAATGAGCCAGGTCATCACCTGGGCATACGAGGTGCCCATCTTCTTGCCTAAGCCGGGGACCAACACCGCAGCAAACACAATCGGCGCCAGCCCAATCACGAATGCCTGAAGGATCGCGAAGAAATAGCCCGCCATATCCCGGAAGAGAATAGCTGTGCTATACCATCCAGATTGCTGGGCACGTCGAGCCTGTTCCATATTCAAGGCTGAGATCAGCTCGTTGGAGCCTGTGGCCATTGCTGCGTATTCATAGGTGCCTGAGTACATTTCTGCGATTGCGGCTTGTGTGGCAAGCCCTGTGGCGTCCTGAACGGCACTTCCCCCTGAGGCCCAGCGAAACGAATCATCCAGAGCGGCTTGTGCCAGCGCTGTTGAACCTGCTGCCTGCTGAAGCCAGAACGGGGAAGCTTCCCTCATGCCGTTCAATAGCGCGGGAGCTGCAGTCTGCAAACGGTTGTCAATGCTCGCGTAGGCCTCATCGCAAGCCTGCATGCCACCATTTGGATCGGTCGAGTCATAAACGACGGTATAAACTGCCCGGTTCAGGTTATTGCCTAAAACCCCCCATGCATTTTGTGAGGTAATTAGCGTCACCGGGGATATTTTGCCGCTAAAAATATTCGGCAACGCACAGTCATTCATGAAACTTTGAATGCTTGATCGCAGGTACGGATCAGTCAGGCGAATCTTCTTCATGTCATTCAGCATGCTTGCCGCCATGCCAATGGGAGCCCCCTCTGAAATACGTAGATTTTCGAAGTTTGGCGTCGTGAAGTTAGTTTCAATGCCGTTTGTAGCCCACATCCCTATCTCTGAGATGACAACAGCAGGAAGACCGATGGCTGCCGGAACGCCTTCAATTCGTTGAATGAATTGGGGCGACCCAACGCCATCCCACACCATGTCTTCAATAAGAATATCGACCTTCAAAGAGAACAGCATGTAGACAGTAAGAATCATGCCGGCAAAATACATGGCCACCTTTTGCAGACTTCCACCCAGGATTCCCGTAAAGCACATCGCAAGGAAGCCGGCCATCGCCAAGAATAGCGCCAAGTTCCTGAACCCAGGGTTTGAGTCAGGGTCAGTCAGGCGTTTAATCGCCTCCAGTATTTGCGCCAGCGCATAACCATTGCCATAGCCATAAAATGTCCAAGTGTCACCACTTGCAGGCGTCATGGTCTCTGCGATTGCTAACCCCGGAACAGCGACCAATCCAATAGCTATAAGGGCAGGAACAAGCCATTTCATCAGTCCATCTCCCGAACCATATCACGAGCGAAATCCATGCCGGATAGACCCATGGCATGAAGATTTCGCAACGTGGCGCGGTTGATCTTGTCAACCTGGCTCATTATGTTTTCCTGAGTCTCAGCCATAAGGTTAATTTGCTGAGCCTTCTGGGAGGTCACGACAACTAGCTCATTCTGGGCCTCGCGGAATTCGCGCAAGATCTCACCCGGCACGGATGATGTCATCGATGTCTTAGCCGTTGCCTGGACGGCATAGCGAATGTACTCAATGGAGATCATGTAAGACAGAATGGTCGAGTTACCAACTACTAGGTCGTAGGCAAGGTCCGGGTAGGTCGCTGCAACATTAACTGCTTGATAGAGCGGGAAGGGCGCTGCAGCAATAATGGCCTTTTGAGAAGCGGTCAGCGGGGTGCCACTGGCAACGTTCTTAACCGCACCTTCCAATTCCATAATCACCGTGGTCAAAAAGCCGTGGCCAAGTGATATATCCTCAACCTTTGCTTTGTTCGGGTTCCAACAGTCTCTCAGATCACTGTTGCTACAAGTATAAATCTCGGTGGCCTGGCCTGAGGCGCCTGACCATACCTTGTCCTCGCAAAAGCTGTTCACGAAGTCAGCGTATTCAATGACGGTCGGCGAGGCTTTATCACTTCCGCACAGGAATATGTCCAGCATCGCATCGGCAGTTTCGATGGTTGGCGCAAAGGTGTTCGAGTCGCCACTACCCCCTTTGTTGCGAACCTCAGTACCAATCCAACTCATCAATAGCTCGGCAAATATCTTGTTCTCTGCCCCCATGTTGTTGCTGCCATCTCGCCCAGGGGCAATACCTGCTTCTTGAAGGCCTAGCCATGTGCGGTTGCCATCAAGCTCTAAGGCCAGTGCGCGATCCCCGGGATTGTTGCTGAGGTGGTCTCGCACTTCGCGGCCCGAATCCGATTTGCTATCACAAGTGTCCTGCTGGGCTGCCAGCCAGTCACTTTCCACGCCCTCAAACATCCCTACCGAACTACACCAGAGATTGCCTAATTCGCCGGAGTAGTCAGGGAACCCCTCAACCAGTGCGGTAGCAGCCTCACAGCTGTCCTGGGATAGTTTCGCCGCCGCCTGTGCCATGCGTTGTGCGAACTCAAGCACATCCCCACAAATAGGGCAGAGCTGTTTGAGCGCGAGCTGGAAGGAGAGGGCTACAACCCCTTGGGCGATTTGCTCCAACATCTGCTGGATCTGTTCACTGTCGATATAGGAGAAGCCACCAAAATGCGCGTCGATGCCATTGCAGCCTACGTCTAGCCGCGGCGGGTCCATGTTGACTAGCGAGTAGCGGTTCTGAGAAAACCGCATGGTCAACCCCCCGGCCGTGTATCCATGCCGTGTCCTGGTCTCAAACGACGCTGCGCTGTTTGAGCTACTGAAGCCGCCTCCGGCACTGGATAGCCGGTCAAACGCATTTTCGAGTGCGTTGGCTTCAGCCAGGCTTGTGGTGGCCATTATCGACATTCCGCTGATCACGGCTGTTGCCAACATGGTTACAAATTTGTTTCTGGAGAACATTACTCAACTCCTTGGGGAATGCCGGCGCCGAGGCCACCGGATGACCGTTCCAGCATGTCGGGGACGCTGAAATCAACGGGAGGACTCGTGCCATCACCAACCGCCTCGAGGCCCTTTTCTGCTGCTCGTTGGATAGCACCAAAGAAGACCTCAATCCTCGAGGTAATCCGCTGCGCTGCTTCAACACCACTGGAGACGCGGAACCAAAGATCATCCTGTGGCAGGTAAAGCCAGAGGTCCGGTACCGCTTCGACGGCAAGGTGGCCAGCAGCCTCTACTGAGCGTCCTGTGGTATCGCAGCTGTTCGAGAACTCTGGCATGCACCCCCCATCAAGTGGGGCGTTGTAAATAGTGAGCCCAGTACGTCGTTCGAGCTGCTTCATAACTGGTTGCATGTCATGACAGAATTGGCAGCTAGACCGGGTAAACCAGACGAGAAACCCATTCTGGTCATCTATCTCTTCCATGACCGCGTTGCGCTTGCCATCGCGTGCTCGTGACGCTGCACGAAGCCCAAAAGAGGAGACGGGGCTATGTACGAGGGGGTTGAGGTCCTGGTTTTGGATCTGATTCCACTCCCACATCCTCGACATTGTGATGGCTTGGTCGACGGCCCATCGCATATACCGCTGAAAGGCCTCGACTGTCTCTGGATTGTTGGGGTTCATCACAGACTGGTTAAGCAGCATGTCGCGCTGCTTGGCTTGAAACTCGAAGCTCCCCTCTGGGTCGACAAAACCACAAGAGGGCTCCCACTGTTCTGGGTCCGTACAATCCAGCTCCTCTTCAGGCGCCTTGGCCATCGGTATCTCGACTGGGGGCTCTTCGGGCTCTTCTTCCTCATCATCATCTAAGTGCCCCCAGAACCAACCGCATTCGCGAGCATTATTGCTATCAAGGCAGGCTTGCCCTCGGTCCCCACCAGGCTGGGCTATAGCGGTCGAACTCAGCGTTAGCAAAAGCGCCAGCATTAGCTGCAGAAATGGCGCCGGCAAAGGGCCAGCGGTAATGTGTTTCATAGCACAAGGCTCCGTATCAAAATCGCGGCAATGACCCAGGCCAACAGCACGGGCCAAAATTCTGAGGTGCCGCCATCCCACAGCTTCAGGGAATGGCGTTTGGCGGGGTGCCACACAGGCACTCCCAAAGGGGTGCCAGCATCTCCAATGACGTGAGAGAGCCCACCAACCGAGAAACCAAAGAGCAGGGCGGCAAGCAATGGCGCATCAGGTAGCCAAACGGCTGATGCCACTGCCAGCCCTAGCCAAGGGAGCAACCAGTGGGTCACAGTCCTATGGGGTATGAGCGTGGCTGGACCAATGCGGATCTCCAGCCAGTCAGGTGCCGTTGATCCAGGCAGCGCCATCGCCGCCACTGCCAGCGCAGACATCCCACCATAAAAGGGGGTCATAATCGCACCAGCCGATGCGCCAAGCGCCAGGCCGAATAATCGATGAGCGTTCCCGGTCAAGCTGCCTCCAAATACCTGTGTCATGCACGCGAAAAAGCCCCAACTCCACAAAGGGATGGGGCTATGGAAGGTTAAGCATGTTGGGATTGCTGTCGCTGGATAATTCGGCGTCGCTGTGCGATCGCTCCCTTGAGCCGAGCTGACAGGTGTGCATCCAGTTGAGCGCTATTGACCCAGCGTTCGGCCGAAACCAATCGCTCAACATCTGAGTTTTCAATCTCCGCTAGAATCGCTTCGGGCGATGCCAAACGGTGACCGTTCGATACCCGCTGCTCTGATGGCTCAGGCTCTCCTTGGGAGAGAAGCACTGAGGATTCCACAGCGGCGTTATTGGCAGCATTTCCATCATCGTCCGGGCCTTGAGCAAGGCCTAGAAGAGCCATCAACCCATAGCGACGTGCATACGTCTGGGCTGACGCCACACCATGGCTATCAAGGGTCTCAACGGGCATCTCACAGTAAGAGCCAATGTACTCCCCAGAAGGGCCATGAATGAGCATGGTCTCCATCACCACAGCCCCCACTGTTCCGGGCACAGGTGCCTGAACCAGTGCAATTTCAAACTTATTCAAGTCGGCACGAATGCTGCCGATTATAATTGCGAGGCTTGCATAGCGGTTGTCGTACATCGGATTCGTAGAATCCGGTGCGATCAGACCACCAAGCTCAGCCTGCACTGAAGCCAGGGCTTTGCCGATTCTGGCGATCGAGTCACTGCGATTCATAACGTGCTCTCCTCTCATCCCCCAGGTATCGGGGTCTCATGAGGGGTAGGGGCGCTACTGACAGACAAACGGGAGGTGGTATTGAGATTACCGAGAGGAGTGGCAACGCCGCTGAAGTGACACGATCCAGCGGATAAATCAAACAAACGTTTAATTTAAAAGAAAGTAGGGAGAAGTGATGCACCACGCAAGGGAACTAGAATCATTCCCTAGGCCCCATATAACCTTAGTCTCAGAACGAATAACAGATAATAAAAGCAAGGCTTGTTATGGAATGACAGATAGGGCGGTAACTTTGGACCCTGTGCTCAGAGCCTTGAGCACAGAATCACCGCCCGGAGGCATGCTATCCACGCTAAAAAGCGCCAATGCCACAGAAATGCGCTTCAAGCGAGGTAGAGTGAAATGACCTAAGTGATCAGTAGCTGCTTGACCCAAACAGATTCAGCAAATATATAAAAATGCATCCTTCCTCCCGAATCCCATCATGCTGAAAATGAAAAACCCTCCTGACAATGGATGTCAGAAGGGTTTGAAGGGTTTGAAGGGTTAAGCAGCTTTGCTCTTGCGGGGAAATCCCGTGAGCCCACTACTGGTGTACACATCAGCCCAATCAACGCTCACATCAGTTGAGCTGGATGCATCAGGGATCTTTATCGAAGCTCGAATCCCTTTCTCTAAAAGCCGAGCCTGGAGCACTTCCGCTGCGTCCTGACCAGCCTTGCGTCCTTTCCTGTCGGGTAGGTCACGATCAGCCCAAATAACGACTTCCGTGACACCCTCAGGCGGCTCGAACGACCTCATTAGGGAAGCTGACAGTACCGGCCAGACAGGCATTCCCGTAGCAGCCCGAATAGCTAGCGAGGTCTCAATACCCTCAGCCACACCGATAACGCCGGCTGTAGCTGTGCCTAAGCGAATAGCACCACCGTGGACATCACCATCCTTCACCACAGGGAACAGCTTTTTAGCCTTGCTCACAGGCGCCTTCTCTACCACACCATTTTCTGTGCGGTTGAGATACGTCCTATGCATCGTGACAGGCTTTCCAGCCGCATCCCTGACAATGGTTATCAGTGCAGGGTAGTAGCTAACCACTTTGCCTTTCTCGATGTAGGCCATCCTAGGGTGGAGGCGTGCCTCCGTCTCGAGAACGCTAAGCATCGGCTTTACAGGCAACCCGCGGAACTGCAAGTAGCTCGCCAGCATGAAGCGACCTTCGCCTCTTCCCAGGGGTAGAGCTTCTTCCCAGCGCTTGCGCAGCGTTGGCCGGATGTCCTGCTTTTCCTCGACCTGCCGTGGCGGTGGCCGTGATACTGTAGGCGCCAGCGGCTCAACGGATTGTTCACCGAGAGCCCCCATTACCTGCTCCAGTATTTCGGGAAGAGCCCAGCCTTTCAGCTCTTTCAACAGGCTAAAACCATCCCAGTTACCGCAAGTGCAAATGGCCGTACCCCGTTGCTTGAAGCCGCGATCGAGGCGGAAGTCTTCCTTGCCACCATGTATCGGGCAATCGATGTGATGTCCCGGGTGGGCAATTGCATGCTCCAGCTCGGGGCACAGTGCCTGAAAGACCGTATCCCATTGACCTTCCGCGACACGCTTCACATCAGCAATTTCGTACTTGTTGCTATTCCTCATGATCTGCTCCTCTCTCATTTCCGGTCACCCGGATCTCACAATTAGATAGGGCGACCAGTGACGGCTATGAAGAGGTAGGGGAGACACTGCCACCAAATAAAAATGTTCCGCATGCGAAACAATGGCAGTTGGAAGTCCTATACAGAGAAAAGCCCCTCCCGATTAATCGGAGAGGGGCTTGAAGGGTGCCTAGTCGTTCAGTGTGTGGCTAAGCCGCGGAATGCGTCTTGAGCCACTTCTGTTGCCAGGCAGCTTTGTCCTGCTCACTAATACTTTGCAAGCAGTTGCCAATGAGGCGGGCCACAGCACGAAATGCACAATGCACCACTACTTGGCCCAGCAGTAACTCGACCAAGCATGGTCACGCATACCGAGCTATACGGAACTGCTTCATCACTTCGGGGCAGAGGGATTGCGGCGTGTGAGGCTCCCTATGTGATGGTTGCATGAAGAGCAAGGGGTAGAGCCGGATCACCAAGCAAAGCGGATCGACTCAGAGAAAAGACGTATTCAAGCGTGTCTCAGTTCTATGCCGTCCGCTTCGCTATCAGACCAAGTGCTGCAAGCCTGTTGGCTGTAATTGGAAACCCGTATAGAGGCGGGCACAACGTCCCACACCTCCGCACGACTTGCACTAAGCGCGGCAGCCGCATTGTTACTCAATACTGACAGAGAGGGACAGCGGCTACCTAACCAGGGCGATGTGGACAGTTACTTGAGTGCGGTGCCCGGACAAGCAGCCTTGGTGACGGGGTTTACCAATTTCTTAAATCGCCAGCATGCCACCACACTGACCCCTAGGGTGGATGAGAAACGGGCAAGAAAACGGCGAAAAGAAAAGTTGGCTCGCACCATGATTCAAATGGCTAAGTGTACTGATCAAGGGGAGGAGTGGAAGGAACGATGGATCGTCACTACCATGGAATACTGTCATGACAAGAAAGTATCTAAAAAAGCACTCCGTCAACAGACCATAGAGCATTCAGGAGACGGGGTTCGGGTTAGCATGGAGGGCGTGAGCTACTGGCTGCCTATTGTATAAGAGTAAAACGTTAGCTCTGCTGTTTGTCGTTAGGTGCGCTATGGGGGCCGCCCCGGCCTTTTGGCCGGAGCGGTTCAGTTAAGGGAATTAAAGCATACCTTTTAGCTCCCCGTAGTCTCCTCCAACACGCAAGACCACGGTCACGTCGTTGTCATTGCGGTTACGGAAGAACCAGCCGTGGTTGCCGGTGAAAGCAGCTTCCAGCTCTCCCTCATCTTCGGGTACGCCACGCCCCTTCTCGTAGCTGATGGAGTTCCCATTGCCATCGCCGTGGGTGTCAAAATTAAGTGGCCCGCCGTCGGACGCCCAAGCGAATGTCGCGACAGCACCTTCTTCCATCGTTAGCTTATACTCGGTACCTTCACCCGGCGTGAGTGTGAAGGTCACCTCATCACCCCATGCCGCAGTTTCTTCAGTTGCCTGGGAAGGTGTCTCCTCAGCGGCAGGAGCGTCAGCAAGCGCTACGTTTGCTTCAGTCTGCACCATCTCTTGGTCTTCTGGTAACGAAGCGGCTACCTGCTCCGTCTCTACGTCTGAAGTTGGCGCAGCAGTAGCGGTTGCAGCCGAAGGTTGGCTATCACTAACGGCCTCTTGAGGTGCAGCGGGTTCAGAAGCCTGTTGGACACTGGCTTGGTCGAGCTCGGCTTCCTCAGCCAACTGGGTCTTGATTTCTCCCATCTCCGTCAGCCCCAACAAGCGCCCAGCGCCGGTCGGGTCAATGGCATACTCAGCAGGTAGCACGACGCTGATCAGCAAAGCGACGGCAATAACGACTGCCATCAACGTAGAGCGAAGTAACTTACCCGTTGACGGCAGTTCGGCACGGGTTGGAAGATCAGTGTTATACATTGGGGACTCCTTCAATTAGGCAATGAAATAGCCGGTCAGTTGATAACCTACCAGCATAAAACCAGCACACATCATGGCGACGTTGGCGGTATAGGCGTGGCGTAAGAAGCCCGTAGTGCGTCGCCAGAAGCCCATCACAATGAGAATGGCGCTCAATGCCAGTAGCTGGCCGATCTCTACGCCTATGTTGAATGCCAGAAGGTTAGGGACGAGACCATCGGGCGAGATATCGTACTCAATGATCTTGCTCGACAGGCCAAAGCCATGAAACAGACCGAACACCAACGTGGCTACCTTGGTGTTGGGCTGAAAGCCGAGCCAGCGCTGATACGCACCGATGTTATCGAGCGCCTTGTAGATAACGGATAGCCCGATGATGGCATCGATCAGATAGCTATTGATGCCGATATTGAAGTAGACCCCGAGAAGCATGGTCGTCGAGTGACCGATGGCAAAGAGGCTGACGTAAATAGCGATATGCTGCATTCGGTAGAGGAAAAAGATGACCCCTAACAAAAACAGGATGTGGTCATACCCCGTTACCATGTGCTTGGCACCGAGATACATAAACGAGATCAGATTAACGCCATAGATCTCTTGGATGTAGCCCTTGTCACCCTCAGCAACCGCGTGAGCAAAGGCCTCGCCACTGGCACCCAGCAGCATGAACAACAGTGTTAGAAAGGCTAAGGCGTGGCGTCGTGCCATCATAGGCAAGCCGAGCGCACCCCTTACTTGGGATGGAAACATGCAACCTCCACGGGTCTGTCATTAGTGTTGGCCATCGGATGGATGGCCCCAGTCATCAAGCGACGACTGGCCGTGGAGGGCGCTCCAAGCGGTAGACACGACGCAGGGGAAAAGCGCGTCGTTCGCCTAGCCGCATGGCATGACGAACGTTTGGTGCGATGGCAATGTTCGCCCCCAAGCGATCCGCTTGTTCGTGGAAGTGACTGCCGCTCTCATGAGAGAGGTGTCGACCGTCATCGTGTTCATGCCCATGGGTATGCCCATGGCCCTTCTGAACACTCTCATGGTGAGATGACTCAACGCCAACCATGCTCATTGCGCCATGCGCACTCGCTTCGCCCACACTGGTAAGCACCAGGCTAGGCAAAAACAGCAGTAGCAGGGTCAGATAGCCAAGACGGTGGCGCAGCCGATTGAGCATTTAGAGCAACCAAGACAAAAATTGACGATAAAAAATGTAGATAACAATTTGCTTACGCTGTAGCTCCGCATAGCACCAATAGATTATCATCCCCTCCAGGGGGATAGGAATAGAATAAGGAAAAGAAAATGACAATACATACACACCAGTCACATCCCGATATCATCAAGCGCTTAAACCGGGCTCGGGGACACCTTTCGAGCGTGACGCAGATGATAGAGGATGGTCGCCACTGTCTAGACATTGCCCAGCAGCTTCATGCGGTTGAGAAAGCTATTCAACAGGCCAAACGTGCCTTGGTTTTAGATCATATCGATCACTGCCTAGAAGATGCCTTGGGCTCTCAGGATCAAACGCAGCGGGCGCGGACTGAAGAGTTCAAGGCCATTGCCCGCTACCTGTAAATGCATCTAAGCTCCCCTCACTTGAGGAACGCTCTATGCTCGATGTACTCGCCCATCGCGTCTATCGCCATCTCTTTTTCGCTCAGGTCATTGCACTGATTGGCACCGGTCTGACCACCGTTGCCCTAGCGTTACTGGCTCATGATCTTGCTGGGGGGCAGGCGGGTGTCGTACTAGGCACAGCGCTGGCGATTAAGATGGTCGCCTACGTGGGCATTGCTCCACTGGTGGGTGCTTACGCCTCACGCCTACCTCGACGCACGTTGTTGGTTAGCCTCGACTTGCTGCGAGCAGCCGTGGTTTGCGCACTGCCTTTTGTTACCGAAGTGTGGCAAATCTATGTGCTGATCTTTCTACTCAATGCTTGCTCAGCAGGCTTCACTCCCGTTTTCCAGGCGACAATACCGGACATCCTAGAAGACGAAGAGCAATACACACGAGCATTATCCCTGTCACGCCTTGCCTACGATTTAGAGAATCTTCTTAGCCCGATGGTGGCCGCGGCATTGCTGATGGCGATGAGCTTTGATGTCCTGTTTGTACTCAACGCCCTGGCGTTCGTGATCTCTGCCTCACTGGTTATATCGGTGATGTTACCTGAGCCACAACCACTAGAGGAAATTCCCGGTGTTTGGCGTCGCGTTTCTCACGGCATACGGATTTATCTAAAAACACCTCGCCTTCGCGGTCTGTTGGCGTTGAACTTGGCGGTCTCAGCCGCCGGAGCGATGCAGATCGTCAATACGGTAGTGCTTGTTCGCTCTATGTTGGGGCTTGGCGAGAAAGAAGTAGCTTTGGCCTTTGCGGCCGCAGGTGGGGGCTCCATGCTGGTGGCCGTACTGCTACCTAAGGTACTGGATCGATTGCCTGAACGACCAGTCATGCTGTTGGGTGGCGTTATCATGGCGCTCAGTCTCTACTTGGGCTGGCTAGGCCCATCGTTTGCGGGACTTGTCGGGCTATGGTTGCTACTGGGTGCAGGCGCTTCGATGGTCATGACCCCTACAGGGCGCTTGCTCAAGCGTTCGTGCCAGACGGAGGATCGTCCAGCGCTATTTGCTGCCCAATTCTCGTTGTCACACTGTTGCTGGTTGATCACCTATCCGTTGGCAGGCTGGCTGGGGATAAACCTGGGTCTGACGGGAACGTTCGCTTTGCTCGGGACAGTAGCTTTAACGGCGACAGGGCTTGCGATGCTTACTTGGCCTCGTCGAGACTCAAGAGAGATTGCGCATGAGCACTCGCCTATACGTCATAGCCATCTTCACTATCACGATGAACACCATCAACACGAGCATGAAGGGTGGGAGGGGCCGGAACCTCATAGCCATCCCCACCATCATCCCAGAAATGTGCATCGGCACATATTTGTCATTGATAACCACCATACACGATGGCCTTCGTGACACATTAAGGCTGACAAGTTAATAGATGCCTATTAGGTTAAATCACTACGGGTGATGCCTACTTTACTGAAGGCATTCACCCCAGAAGCTTCGCAGGGAACATTTTCCTTCTTGGGCTTAAGGTGCTTGAACGTATCGGCGATCCCTGGGCAGTGGCCAGCCAATTACTCAGCTATCTTGCTGCTGGTGTGGTGTTACCCCCACGTCACACTGACCACTAGACCGTTGGGCGTGCGATTACTAAGCGTAAGGCGTGCGTTTTGGCGCTGGGCCAACTCCGAGACAATCGATAAACCCAATCCGCTGCCGGTGGTGCCCTGGCCAGAATCGCCTAAAGCGCTCAGTGACGTTATCCAAAAGTGCCTCGGGGAGTCCGGAGGACGAGCAAACGCACATCAGCGACTTACACATTTGGTCGATTGGCCCCAATATCCACGCGGCGATTGTCGCGCTCGTCTCACACAGCCCAGAATCGCCTGATATTTACCTGCAGCGCATTCAAGCTCGATGCCCGTCGTTAGTACACATTACAGTCGAACCCCAGCTGTCTCACTGATCCAAAGAAAACTGACAACGGGATGAGTTAACCCTTTGAGCGATGTGAGCCAAAACCTGAAGGCTCAGATTGAGGAGTAGCCCGTTCGAATTATGGCGTTGCGGCAGGTCTTTTGTCGGGTCGGCGACATCAATGTGATCGGCACCTATCTGAGCAACAATCCGGTCGAGTCGTTGCACGATGGGCTGACCCACCTTCATATTCAAACGTACCGCCGACCGCCGCCACACTGTCGGAGTGGCGCTTTCCAAGCGCCGAATGCTCAGCGGAGACAGTCTTGGCGTCGCGTCTGATAGGCTCCCGGCGGTGTATCCCTATCATAAAAGTCACCTCCTCCGGATCAAGGGCTTGGCGCTGCTTGCGTAGGCGTCTGGCAAGCCGGACAAGGTACTTGTGCTCGGTGTTCATGTTGGCTCCAATCAGGGCAGTTGCGATCTATTTCTGCGTCCATACGATGATCGGGATGCAACAAGCTGCCTTCGACCCGCGCCATATAGTGGATTTCATGACGAGATTTTTCATGTCGCTAACATCACCCGGTTGCGCTCCTGATTTTTGGATACATACAGAGTCGGCGGGTTATACAATTATAGTCTTTCACGATTTAATAGGGTGGTCATTTCAGTCCTCTCACCCCGCCGAATCGGCTGGTGCCAGCAGCACAGGCTGGCCATCTTCCCTCCTGCGCAGTGTGCCCGTCAGCCGGAGATCGTGCCGAGAGGGATAGGCAACCTCATGTACCACTGGCAAATTGATCATGCCGACAGCGCGACGAATGACTTCGGTTTCCACGCTCACGAGTAGGATCGGCGTCTGCCTGCCTGTGTCGGAAAGCGCCGTGTTCGACTTCCAGAGGCGCAGGACCTCGCGACTCTTGCCGTCCTGTGCGGGCCGCACCATGGTCAATACCGAAAACTGGCCATCCTGCAGTCGAGGGATCACCGGCAGCGCCTCGGCTGAGACTGCCGGATCGAGATAGCGTGGCAGGGTCTGCAAGGTGAGGCCATCGGCGCGGACCCAGCCAGCAGTGCTCGCAGCTGCCTCGAAGGCAGTAGAGGTTCCCGTCCATTGCAGCGAGAAGGGTTCTTCCGTTTCACCCACCAAGTCGGTTCTACGCACCGGGAGGGTTTGCCAGTCTGCGGTAAGCCAGGCATCGCGGGAAATGACCTGCACAGGTGTCGGGGGCGGCGTGTACATGGCCACGGCCTGCGGCAGAGCGCGCCATGAGTGCCAGGCTCCAAATCCGAGGAAAACGAATAAGGCCAGCGCGATCGCCATACCTGGCCGGGCCTTGCGTAGGTCTACGCGACGAAAGGCCAGCGCAAAGCATAGCGTAAGCCCGGTTCCCAGCAGCATGCCGCCGACGACATCCGATGGCCAGTGGGCCGAGAGATACAGGCGCGAGGCGGCGATGATGCCCACGACCGCGGCGAAGGCCATGGGCATCACCCTGCGCCAAGGTTGTGGTAAGCCGAACCAAGCAAACCAGGTAAGCAGTCCCATCAGCGTCGCGGCCCCCGTGGCGTGGCCGCTCGGGAAGCCGAAGACCTGGGCGCCCTCGTAAAGTGCCTGCGGACGCGGTATCGCCAGTCCCGCCTTGAGGAGCGTGGCAAGTCCTGAGGCAATGGCGATGCTCAGTACAACCCCTAGGGCGAGGTGCCACTGCCTGCGCAGCAGTAGCCAGCAAGTGACCGCTGCAGACGAAGCGATGATGACATAAGCGTCACCGAAGCCGGTGAGGAAGGCGACGACTTTATCGCCCGGTTCGGTACGCAGGTGGCTAAGGGCTAGGCTAATCGACTGATCGGCGACCGCCAGCCCGCTCCGCTCGGCCACCTCTTGAGCCAGAGTCGCCAAAGCGGCGGCAACAAAGGCTAGCGGGACACCAATCAGGATGAGCGGTTGTAGGTCATGCGAGGGCGCGAGAAGTGACATTGCCAAAGTGCTGACACGACCCTCGCCACTTTTCCGCAATCGCCCGATAAGCCGCAAACGCAGAGCCTCAAGGGCTGGCACGCCCCTGGTCAGCATCAGACGAATCAACAACACAATGGCGAAGCCAGCTCCGAAGATGATGCCGACAAGCACCACCAAACGCATGCTTGCATGCCCTACCAAGCTGAGCCCGAGGCCAGCCACTGCACCGGGGAGGATGTGAGCAGGAGCCCATATGATTGCTGAAGTAATATTTGCCGCCAGAAAGCGAACAGGGGCCATGCCCGACACTCCTGCCATGACGGGTATCACTGCTCGCACGCCCGGCGTAAAACGAGCGATCAGGATACTCTTGCCGCCAGGCGTTGCTGGTATGGATGAGGTTTGGCCGCCCCCTTAGCGGCCATGCCGTAGTAATACCATCGCGCCAATGATGACCGACCCAAAAGGACAGCCCATCTCCTGCGATTGCCCCAAGGGTCGTGGCGATCAGAATTGGCCATAGCGCAAGATGCCCGAGACCAATGGCGGCACCCAAGGCAACTAGCAAGGCGGTTCCGGGAACGAGGGCACCGATAACGATGATCGATTCCGAAGCCGCGAGCATGAAAGCCGCAATGACCGCAACCCACTGGTGTTGTTCGAGATACGTCGTCAGCGATGCCATCATTTCCGTGAGCCACATGTCTTTTCCCTTGTCTTGAAGTGATCGAGTCGGAGCTTACGATGCACAGGCATACACACGCTCCCACCTCACGCTAACCTCAAGCCCACTAGGTTCACGGTTGGTGAGGGTAAGAATGGCTTGTTGGCGCTGGACTAACTCCGAGACAATCGATAAACCCAATCCACTGCCGGTGGTGCCCTGGCCAGACGCGCGCCTAAAGCGCTCAGTGACTTTATCCAAAAGTGCCTCGGGGAGTCCGGGGCCCGTGTCTCTCACCGTGAGCTGAGGCAAGCCCTCCCAAAGCGCTAACTCTACCTCTACCTGACCGCCTTCTGACGTATAGCGCAAGGCGTTATCCAATAAGTTACGAAACAGAATCCCCACCTCGATTTCGTCGGCGCGGACCTCCAGCCGGGTTAAGCCTGTTAGCCTCAAGTGCTGATCTCGCTCTTCAGCGAGTGGCCACAGCTCAGCTACCAGTTCAGCAATAATAGGATAAAGATCGATAGTGGCCGATGAGGTTGTGGCCACTTGATCCAATCGAGCCAAAATAAGCAGTTGTTCTACCACCCGCTGAAGCCGTTCCACACCTATATAAGCCTTTTGTAATGATTGCTCTCCTCCCGCCTGCGCGTTATCTAGGTGAATCCTCAGTGCTGCTAAAGGGGTGCGTAATTCATGGGCCGCATCTGCGGTGAAGCGCCGCTCGCGCTCTAACGTTTCTTTCAGCCGGGCGATAAAATCGTTTAGCGATTGACGTAATCCATTAAGCTCTTGAGGAACAGGATTATCGATTTCACTTAGGTCGCGGGCAGAGCGGCCTTGCACCTGACTAGAAAGCGCTTGGATAGGGACAATCCCCCGCCGGATAATACGGCTCATCAGCCAAAGAAGAAGAGGTAGCAAAAAAAGCATCGGCAATAAATTATTCCAGGTGATGCGCTCGACTACTTCATCATGAAACGAACCTCGCAGCCCCATGCTGATCCAGGTATCGGTGGTAATATCGAACATGCTGAAAACCCGCCAACGATGACCATCGTAGCTTTCCCAGCGAAATCCCTCCTCTAAAGGAGCGGGGAAAGGCCCTGCATCATTCCATTTGCCCCCTAACAACCTGGGTGAGCCATCTGAATTCCAAAAACCCAGCACTAATTTAAGCTCTTCCTCGTGGTAAAGCTTGGGACTTGATTCAGGGCTGTTCACGGGCACTGCGATACCGTCGCGATATAGCTGGGCCGGATATTCTGGAAGGCCCAGGTGCGAAGCCAGGCGAGCATAGTCGTCAATGGTCGCGTTTGGGTCGAGTTGGCCAGCTACAATCCGGCTATGCAGACTGAGCTGTGTATCGAGAATTTCTTCTAGCTCGTGATCGGTAATTAAGTAGGCAGCGGTAAACGCAACGCCCCCGGCGAGAACCAGGGCAATGGCGAGCGTACGGAGTAGATAACGCCGTATGGAGATCATCGCGCTTGGCTATCCAAACGGTAGCCAATCCCGCGCACGTTAATGATCAGATGCTTTTCAAGCTTTTTACGCAGATGATGAATGTGAACCTCCACCGCATTGGACTCGACCTCTTCGCCCCAACCATAAAGCAAATTTTCCAAACGGGGACGAGACAGCACTCTGTCGGGGTGCCTGGCTAGCTCTAACAATAGAGCATACTCCCGGCGGCCCAACTTTACGTCTTTGCCCCGCCAACTCACCGCATGACGCGCCTCATCAATACTCAGCGCTCCCAGTGTCAATATCTGCGAAGCGCGCCCCTCAGCGCGTCGCATGACGACACGCAAACGGGCGAGTAACTCCTGCAAATTAAAAGGCTTGAGCACATAGTCATCCGCCCCCGCATCTAAACCGCCAATACGGTCTTCCATCGCATCTCGGGCCGTCAAAATCAGAATAGGTAGAGTGGATTGCTGACGGAGTAACTGCAGTACCTGCATACCGTCCATATCGGGCAGTCCAAGATCCAAAATAATCACACTGAAGGTCTCGCTGCCGATAGCACTGATTGCCTCGCGCCCAAGCATAAACCAATCGACCGTGTACCCCTCGCGTTCCAGCGCCGTTTTAATGCCATCCCCAAGCAAGGGATCATCTTCTATTAGCAGTGCACGCATGCTGCTCCCCCAATCTACAAACCGCTATCTTCGCCACTAAAACTTAAGCTTTTCTTAAATACGGCAACGTATCCCCCACAAAGCATACGCATCTGAATTCAACCTGTAAGTCAGCCACCCTTTTTTGCAAACCTTTTACGCAGCTTAACTCTTCTTTAAGTTACTTAGGTCCTGGATTCATAGAATAAGCGCAGCACTTTGGATCACAAGGTAGAGGCAGGAGGGCCAGCGCCGGTACCCTCTCTGCCTTACCTACCAAAGTGAAGCAGAGCATGGGATACCGACAACTGACCCAAATCCAACGATACCAAATTTTTGCCTATCTTGAGACCGGCATCAGCCAGCGACAGATCGCCCAGGCCATTGGTGTCCACAGCAGCACCATTAGCCGCGAGATAAAACGTAACGGTCTGACCCGTGGTTATGCGCCTGAACAGGCCCAATTGGTAAGTGATCAGCGCCGACGCACCGCCTGGAAAGTGACTAAACGACTACCCAGCCTGGTTCGCTGGGTCACTGGCCAATTGATGGACGAATGGAGCCCTCAACAAATCAGTGGTTTTATGGCCAATGCCAACGGAGTCTGCGTAAGCCATCAGTGGATCTATGCGTTAATCTGGGACGACAAGAAGCACGGTGGAACCTTATGGAAACGGCTCCGGCTGCCACGCCAGCGGCGCTATCAGCGCCAATTGGCTAAGCGGGCGGGGTTAGGCAAAATCCCGCACCGAGTAGGCATCGAGCAGCGCCCTGCCAAGGTGGAAGAACGGCGCCATATCGGACATTGGGAAGGCGACACGGTGCTTAAGGGCCACAAAGAATCCGGGCTGGTGACCCTGGTCGAAAGACGCAGTGGCTACCTCTTGGCAGCGCGGCTGCCAACAATCACCGCCACTAGAACGGCACAGGCGATGACGCGGTTATTGGCACCACGCCGAGGGGCAGTGCACACCATCACTTTGGATAATGGGTCGGAATTCGCCGAGCATCGGAAGGTTGCCAAGTCCGTCTCGGCCAAGATCTATTTTTGCGACCCGTACCGCTCATGCCAGCGTGGTACTAATGAAAACACCAATGGTCTGATTAGGCAGTATTTTCCTAAAGGTACTGACTTCCGCAAAGTGACCAATGCCGAGCTACGAAGAGTCGTCAATAAGCTAAACGATAGACCAAGAAAGCGGCTGGGATACCGAACCCCAGCCCAGGTGTTCTTAGGTGAATACTCAGGAGCGCTAGAAACCGCAGGTGCTGCACTTATTAGTTGAATTCAGGGCTCAAGCTGCTTCTTTCGCCATGGGCAAAGCCAAAGCAGCGCCTTCACTGGCGGTCATTTTGAATCTGCCCTGTCGCTACCGCGGGCAGGTCATTTTCTATTAACTGAATAGAGCGCCAGAGTATGCACTTACTAACACTGATTAGAACAAACTATTATTTAAAAATAATGGCCCGTTTTGTAGAAAAAAGAATGAAGCGATTTTTACTCGGAGGTATACGGTATATCGTCAAAGCGCCTGCACCAGAAACCATTAATAACCTTGTGGGCATAGAAAAAATTCTCATTATTCGCCCCAATTTTCGTCTGGGCAACGCGCTAATCAGTACCCCTGTCATCGATGCTTTTCGTGAACGTTTTCCTTCCGCGCGCATAGATTATTTAGCGACGGATAAAACATGGCCACTGTTGCAGCAACGTCCTGTTGATCATTTTCATTTACTGTCGAGAACCGCCATTCTCCGTCCCTGGCAGTGCGTGACGCTATTACGACGCTTACGGGCACAACGCTATGATCTAGCGGTACAAGTGAGCGGAGGTTCAACGAGCGGCTTTATCGTGACCCGGTTAATAGGAGCACGGTACAGCATGGGTTCAGGTAAAGGTCACCAGCGCTGGTACAACATTGAGGCGGAAGGTAAGTCATCACATGCCTATGATGCCATCGTCAATTTGACACGCCCGCTCGGCGTTGCTTGCCATAATCGGCCACTGCTCCAGCTAACGGATCAGGAAGGCTATCAAGCCATGACGAAGATACGACAGCTATTCAGTCTGCATAGCGACCACTCATCAGATACAGACTTTATTGCGATCTTCGTAGGCGGGCATCAAAACAAACGTTGGCCGTTGGCATTTTGGCTAATGCTCATCGATGCCATGGAAGCCTGCAAAATACGTTATGTCGTTTTCCTTGGACCGGAGGAGTTTAGGCTTCTAGCCCCTATTGAGCAGCGCTTGATGTCATCACTGTATGGTAGCTTATGCCCGCCGCTTCCTATTCGTCACTTTGCCGCTGTTCTAGGGCGAGCGCGGTTACTCGTGACACCAGACTCAGGGCCTATGCACTTAGCGGCAGCACTCGATGTCGCCACCATTTCCCTAGTACGCCAGAAAAAATCACTCGCCTTCGTACCACGAGAAGCCTATGACACTATTCTGTGGCGCCCAGAGATCAGCACGGTAATAGACGCTATCAGCGCTAATCTTGACGGACAAAACGCAACCGCTCCCGTTCAACTGGCCTCGGCAACAAACCAACCAACACAGTGGGTTAGAACACCACCCAGCGCTGCCCCTTTGCATTCTAGCTACTGAATTAAAGCGCATAACTGTTCGTTAAGTTTTGCGCTTTACAGTGACCCTACTGTTACGTTATCGAGAGTACTGTCTTGCCTATTTCAACGACGTCAAAACCTAATGGCACGGGTGTCAAACGCATCTTCCGCGCTTCTATTAATGCAGTATCGGGTTTAAAAGCTTGCTGGATAAATGAGTCTGCATTTAGACAAGAGGTGATGCTATGCCTCGTCCTTTACCCTTTTATATTTTTTGTTAATGCCACTTCCGTAGAAAAAGCATTGCTGTTTTCTTCACTCACCCTTGTAGTGATAGTAGAACTCATTAACTCCGCCATCGAATGCACCATTGACCGTATTGGACTAGAACATAACGAACTTAGCGGGCGTGCTAAAGACATGGGGGCTGCCGCCGTCATGATGACCCTTTTTATGATGATGGGTGTGTGGCTATGCGTGCTGCTCTACTAAATGTTCTCAAATCCGTAGCATCCGTATGGCTTTTATTTCTAATCGTCATGTCGGTCTTCAGTATTTTAAACATAGATTTTACGATAACTGACGTTATATATCGCTTTCAAGGTAATGCCTGGACGTGGAAAGATGCCTTGATTACCCAAGATGTTCTTCACACAGGCGGTAAATGGCTAAGCTTAGCGATGGGTTTAGTCACACTCCTCCTTTTGATACTAAGCACCGTTGTAACTCGTTTTAAAGCGTATCGCATGCCGCTTTTATATCTTTTTTCCGCAACGCTTCTTTCTACGCTGCTTGTCGCAACGCTTAAACAACTTGTGAACATGGAATGCCCTTGGGATTTAGTTCGCTATGGCGGGGAACGAGACTTTATTGGCTTGCTCAATACACGGCCTTCCTCCATGCCAGCATCCGCCTGCTTTCCCGCCGGGCATGCCAGCGCAGGCTATACGTGGATAGCCCTCTACTTCTTTTTTGCCGCCATACGGCCTCATTGGCGATGGGCAGGGCTTTCTCTGGGTTTAGGGCTTGGCCTTACGTTTGGGATCACTCAACAGTTCCGCGGGGCGCACTTTCTCTCCCACGACCTCTGGACCGTCATGATTTGTTGGACCGTAAGCTTTGTCCTTTCAAGATTCTTATTACACCCCAGCGTTCATTAATCTTTTCATTCAGAGATCTTTTCGATGCGTACTTTGCTATCATTGCCTTCAAATGCTGTTGGCACCGCTTGGCATTATCGCCCCACATTAAGCACGGAGCAGCTTGTCTTATGGGCCGTTGTCATATTCAGTGTTTTTTACAATGTCCCTTTTTGGCAACAAGCCTTTGCTGGCTATGAACCTCTTGCCGTCCAGACGTGGCTAACCTTTGCCACTATGTTTTTGGTGATGACCTGTCTTAACTATTTAGCCTTTATTAGCATTGCTTTTCGAACACTGGTAAAGCCATTATTAACTTTACTTTTTCTGATTGCCGCTTTCGTCAGTTACTTTACTAGCTATTACGGCACCTATTTTGATACTTCAATGTTAGACAACGTGCTTCAAACGGATACTAACGAGGCACAGGAGCTTCTTACACCCGGATTACTGATTCATTTAATGCTCTTTTTCTGTTTGCCAACCATCATGATTTGGCGCGTTAAAATCACACAGTCAACTTGGAAGAAGGCAGTGTTGCGTCGCTTAGCTTATTGCCTTGCCAGCACTGCTATATTGCTGTTAGCAATTTTCTTATCTTACCAAGAAGTGTCGTCACTCATGCGCAACAATAAAGAGCTACGCTACTTGGTGACCCCAGGTAATTATATTGTTTCGATGGCGCAGGCCCTTTCGAGCCAACACGCTTCCGCGAATACGGTGCGTTCCCCGGTGGGTGAGGACGCCAGTATCAGTTCACAAGCGGGTGACAAACCCACACTGCTCGTCATCGTGGTGGGCGAAACGGTACGGGCGGCGAATTGGGGGTTAAATGGTTATGAACGCCAAACCACACCCAAACTTGCCCAGCAGCCTGACGTTATCAATTTTTCAGATGTTTCCTCATGCGGTACAAGCACAGCGGTCTCATTACCCTGCATGTTTTCATTACCAGGGCGTGCCGATTACGCTAAATCGTATGCTCAGCAATATGAATCCTTGCTGGACGTATTAGCCCACGCCGGGTTAGAGGTCACCTGGCTTGATAACCAGTCAGGCTGTAAAGGTGTCTGCGACGGAGTGACGACAAAAGCGCTATCGCCAGAAGAGTATGCCTCTTTGTGTCAAGATGGGCGATGCTTGGATGAAGCACTGGTTCAAGCCTTGACCAAGCAAATTAGCGGTACCTCAGCTGATCAGGTTGTTGTGCTGCATCAGCTAGGCAACCACGGCCCCAGCTATTACCAACGCTACCCTGATGACTACGAACGTTTTGTTCCCGCTTGCACCACCGCTGATTTAGCCAAGTGCTCAAGAGACGACATTACCAACAGCTACGACAATGCCATTCTGTATACCGACACTGTGTTGGATCAGGTGATTGAGATGTTAAAGCGTCAGGATGACTACGCAACTGCGATGATCTATCTCTCTGATCATGGTGAATCACTGGGTGAAAAAGGCCTATATTTGCACGGCATTCCCTATGCCATTGCTCCCGATGAACAGACCCATGTGCCTATGGTTTGGTGGCTTTCCAACTCATTTTCAAAGCAGCGAGGACTCGATACGGAGTGCTTACGCCAAGTCTCTGATCAAGCCGCTTCCCACGATAACTTATTTCACAGCGTGCTGGGGTTGCTTGGCGTAGCAACGGACGTATATCAGCAGGCAGAAGATATTAGCCAAACGTGCCGGAGCCTCGCCAATTAATGAATGCTTAAGTGATCGTTAAGTATTCCATGTCAAGCTGCTCTCCACTCTGCTCAACTATCCTGGTGTATGCACATGGTTTTATCGCATCTATTGGACTCCAACCAAGGTTTTTGGAGACGGCTACTACCCAAAAAAATGGCAACAGCAGGGGGCTTGGTAGACGGTGTCAATACCTCTATACATTCTGCTAAATGGCTTTCCTTTAGAGCCAGTGTTGTTTTAATTACTTTACTATCGACTCTGCTGTGGTTAACGGGAATAGAAAGAATCGAGATCATCATCGCCATATTAAGTGTAACGTCAAGTGGTATGTCACAGTTACTTGGACGTTATTATTCTATCAGTGTATTGAAAGTAGTTGAAAATGATTTGATAGATACGCTCGACGCATTAGGAGCTGCAGGAGTTGGAACCTTAATAATTTTATATCTATTGGATTAACACACTTAATGTACGCTATTGAAAAAAAATTCACTTATTAATGCAACTAGGCTAAAAGTAAAGACTGAGGAAACATGGCTAGCCTATGCTAAGTGTCTTATACAAGACGAACTATATTTTTAACGTTTTGACTTGTTTATCTAGCCGGAAATGATAATGTTGGGAGCCTTTTAATACCCGACGAATTTACTTAAGTATAGCAGTAATTTTGGGTGACTTGGTTTAGAGCGTCGGATTTTCAGCTAGAGACACCATGTCATGACATTTGCCACCATATTGATTTTGGCCTTTTCCATGTCGGCAGATGCCTTCGCTGCTTCCATCAGCAAAGGCGCTGAGCTACAAAAACCCTCGTTTCGGCACGCCATCAGCATTGGGCTGATATTTGGTACTATCGAGACCATAACACCCTTGCTGGGCTGGTTGGCCGGGGTAGCATCGCAGCGCTTTGTGCAGGCTTGGGATCACTGGGCTGCGTTCTCAATCTTATTGGTTATTGGTTTACATATGGTGTATTCGGGCCTATGCAAAGAAGACAAAATAGCCCAAGAAAAGCAAACACTGTGGTTATTGATATTAACGGCTATTGCTACGAGTATTGATGCCATGGCCGTTGGTGCAAGCCTTGCCTTTATTGATGCCAATATCATCGCTACCAGCTTAGCTATTGGTTTAGCCACTACTGTCATGGCATCAATTGGCACCTTATTGGGTCACCAATTTGGCAAATACGTTAGCCACTGGTCTGAGCTGATCGGTGGGATCGTTTTAATTGGTATTGGCCTGGGAGTGTTAGCCGAACATACTGCTTTTTTTAATTGATCTTTCCTGATCTGTGTCATCCAGAGACAGTGTTAAAGCAATATGCGTAGCAACCCTCTGGGAAAGAGGACTGTTCACGTAGCATAAACGCAGAATCGAACTACTGATGCTTTTCCTTGCAGGTCACCGGAACCGGAGCTTCGAGCTGAAGTGTAGATCATGCTCTTTCGTCTTTGTGCCCAGGATGCGGTATTACAGTAAGTGAAGGATGTTGTCAGCCAAAATGGTCATACAAACGTTTCTTGTGCCTTTTTGTCATGTCACGACGTCCATTTCGTGTGATGACAAATCGATTACAAAGATGTGTCGATGCCTGCCCCTCGGGTGATGGTGAGGATGGCGATGCGGTTCAGACCCCTCCCAGACCTCATGTTCATGCTGGTGATGGTCGTCATGGTAGTGCAGATGGGAGTGCTCCACAGGAGCATGGTCATGCTAGAGCGCCACCGGAACCCGTGACGGCCAGAGACGGGTCGCGAGCGCCTGTTCGCCCAGGCCCGGAGCGGACATAGACCACGGTGTTAACGATTTGCATGGCCCCGGCGACCGAAACCGCTATGTTCAGGGCAAGCATCCCTCACAGCCGGGGCGTTTTCAAGTAGATTCGCATGCCGTGGGAGACCTTGCGCCAGTCACTTAGCGCTTCGTCATCCGCAGTTTGGGGCGACAGCAGGACCACCGAGACGACCAGGAAGGCCAGACTATTGAGCAGGAACAGCACATCGAAGCTCATCACCATCAGCAGCGCGGCAGACGCGAGGCGTAGGCTTCGACCAGTGACGCGATGCCCACATAGGCCACCATCTTAGCCTGCCCGGCCACCAAGTCATGGGCCAGCAGCGCTAGGGCGACCGTCGTTAAACCGTTGCCGACGAGGGCGGTGACCTGGGCCAGGAACGAGTGACGATAGATACGATGAGCCAGCACCTGGAGCACGGGGCCCTCCTCGATGTGTTGCAGTCGGTTACAGGCGGCATGCTGGGATGAACGATTCACATAACTTTCTTCTGTTGCAAGCAAGCCATACTACCCCCTAGTATCTATACTACCTCCTGTACTGTTTCCTTCTCCACAGAGACGACCACATGCACACGATCAAAGACAAAGCGAAGCTGCTAACTCGTGTTCGACGCATTCAGGGGCAGGCAGCCGCACTGGAAAGGCAACTTGATAAGGAAGGGGATTGCACTGCCGTGCTGCAACAGACTGCCGCGATTCGCGGGGCGGTCAATGGGCTGATGGCAGCCATAATAGAGGGACACCTAACTGATCACATCGTCAGGGAGCCCGAATTGGAGCAGCGGCAACAAGATTTGGACGCGGTGCTACAGGTCATCAAGTCCTACCTCAAGTAGGAGAGAAAGAAGCCTGGCACACAGAATATTCAATATGGATGAGAGCAATGATCAAGGCCGCCACCCGCTCGAAGAAAAGGATCAAAGGCCCTGGCGCGGTACGACCATCACCTACGCCTGGGGTGATTTCTACCATGAAGCGATTACAGTTATGCGCTCCGGCTTCCTTGCTGTGTTTCAGCACTGAGGAACTGGCCTTGCTTCTTGTTGGTACGAGTACTGAGTAGAGAAAGTCCCTGATGACAACAGAACTAATCTCGAACGCTAAACAATGGGCTCGCACGATCAAACGGGATGTACACGCCGTCTGGCTTGCCGCTCGCGATCCACGTACCCCATGGTTTGCAGAGGTGTTGGCAATGATTGTCGCAGCCTATGCCGTCTCACCTATCGACTTGATCCCCGACTTCATCCCCGTACTCGGCTACGTGGACGACATCATCATTGTCCCACTCGGGATATTGTTGGTGGTGAAGCTTACACCACCAGAGGTCATGAACGAGCACCGAGCAACCGCTGACGCAGCCTCTGAACGCCCGGTAAGCCGCATAGCTGCTGGCGTGTTTATCGCTATCTGGTTCTTCTTCGCCACCTTCTTGGCAAGAATGCTCCTATGAATATATCCAATACGTAATGTGGCAGGTACAACCTGCCTTATATTAGCGCGGAAAAAACCTGTCGACCCAATGGCCTGATAGAGGGTAGGGGTGGCTCGCGGGAAGTCTCGTGGGCTAATAACGAAGGAGACATAAATGTCAGACCACGATCATAGCCATAGTGGCGGCAAGACCTTGTTGTTCGCACTGGTCTTCACTACAGGTTTTGCAGCTGTCGAAGTGTTCGGTGGCCTGATAGCTGATTCGCTTGCCCTGTTGTCGGACGCAGGCCACATGCTAACCGATTCATTGTCGCTAGGGATTGGTGCCTTCGCTGCTTGGCTGGCCAAGAAGCCAGCATCGCGTCAGCACTCCTTTGGACTCAAGCGTGCTGAAATCCTCGGCGCTCTGTTTAACGTGCTGTTTATGTTCGGGGTGATCGTATTCATCGCTTACGAGGCGATCCGCCGCATGGCAGATACACCCGCCGTTGCCGGAGGCATGGTTTTGGCGATAGGCGGGCTCGGTTTGCTGGTGAATATCGTAGTGGCTTGGGTGCTGATGCGTGGAGAGCAAACTATAAACGTCCGCGGAGCGCTTCTGCACGTAATGGGAGACTTATTGGGCTCGGTAGCTGCGCTGGTTGCTGGGGCGGTCATTTATCTGGACGGGCCGCCCATTGCGGATCCGATCCTGTCTCTTTTCGTCAGCCTATTGATACTGGTGTCCGCCATTCGGCTACTGCGTGAGGTGACGCATGTCTTGATGGAAGGCGTGCCAAAAGGAATTGATGCGCATGAAGTCGGCTGCGCTCTAGTCCGGGTCGACGGTGTCTGCGCTATCCATGACATGCATATTTGGAGCCTGTCATCAAACAGCCAGGCTCTAGTGGCACATATCGATGTGGAAGCGATGGAGCGATGGGAAGAGATACTGCCGCAGCTGCAAACGATATTGCGGGAGCGCTTCGATATTGCGCACAGCACCCTACAACCCGAAGATGCCGCTATCCGCCATGTTTGTGATGCCGATCCTTATTGTGGGGCTGGTAAGGTGAATTAGGAGACAACCGGCAGAAGGTCCCGCCGAGGCTGCACGTAGCAGCATCAATAACTATAGCGCCACTTGATACCCATTATCTCTATCTGGGAATGTACGCCCCCCTTGGGGAGTCCTGCTCCTGAGCCGCTCAGGAGCGTCCGTATCAACACTTTTGGCAACGCCAAGTGCTTTCCAACGTGCGGCTTGCATTGTTTCAGAGAAACGGTCACAAGGGCGCGCTCTATATAAACTCAACATAGAGATTGTCGCAGCAATTATTGTTTAGTCGCAGCAATTGTTGAAAATGACACCAGCGCCTTGCTAATGACGTTGTTGGGCAGGGGGGGATATTGCACAGTCAGCCCCTAGAAACAGCCCTGCCTGGCGGCTGAGGCTGAGGGGGAACGTTGCACAGCAGCAATTAAAGATGTGAGAAATGCTTTGTTCAGCGTGAAGAGAAAGACCCCTCAAAAGAGAGGGGTCTAGGAAAAGCTCATCAGAACATTTCGAGCTTTGGAATGTTATCAGCGGCGGTATCGATCCCTTCAAGAAGCTCGATGCCGCGAGCCAGTGCATTCTGAGCCAGCTCAAAAGCACTAGCGTTAAGACGGGCATTATTATCGTCCCTATTGACCTCAACCCCACTTCTTGCGAATTCAACATCGCTCAAAAGCACGGGTTGGCTACCTATCTTTACTTCGACCTTGGCGGACAGCATACCGAAGAACCACTTATGCTCAGCAAAAGCTTCCTTATCGGAATCTGAGTACCTATCGAAGAAGTCCGGGGTCACCACTGGATCATTGTCGAGCATCAGTGTGACGGTTAAGTGGCCATTCGTACCTGTAACGGTGTCACCACAGATTGCAAAGCCGTCAAATTTATTAAGTTCCATGATCGTTCCTCTCTCTCATTCCTGCTGAATTGCAGGTCTCAAGAAGAGATAGGGACTCCACTGACACAACTGGTGAGGCTCTGTGCAGCGCAATGAAAAAGGCCCCTCGATCTTGAGGGGCCTTCAGGATGAAATAAAATCTCGTTAAGCCTCAATGAAACTACAGGTTCTCTCGAAACCCTAAGGCTTTAAGTTTCTTAATAAACTTTTCTGGAGTTATCTCTTTGCCATCCAGTTCAGCCAGTAAATTCAGCACATCTTGCATAGAGTACAGGGCTTTCCAATCATCCTGATAAACATGCAATAAAGGGGAGTGATTACCCCACTGAATGCAGAACTCCCCGGCTGTCCCACCATCGATATGGTACAACCCGATATAAATCTGCTCAGTGGCCCCTGCTGGGAGGCTCATCCCATCCATACTGCTGTTGAGCATGTAACCCTTGAAGCAGCCCTCGAACTCTTTCATACGGTCTCCTTAGTCATTCCTGCCCGTTGCAGGACTCATCATTGGTAGGGCGCAGAGTGACCCTTGGAGGCCTTGAGTGCTAGATGGCCGCAACCAGTCGATAGGCTACAGTATAAAACATGGACGTTTCACGCAGCCGCCCGGTCGAGCATTGACCGAACGTGCGGATTCGCATCCCTACCATCACCTTCGACTCCCTGGGCAGGTCGATTGAGTGAGGCGCCAGCCCATAGAGCCACAGCAGCAGACCGGCTCACCCCGGCAGTGCAGTGAATGACCAGCTTCACCGGCCTGCGATCGCTGGACCACTGGCGAATCCACCCAGAAATTCTCTGTGCATCCTCGAGCGTCATGGGTTCTTCGCAGCCGAAGCCTTCACCGGGAACGACATCATCAAACTGCATTAAGAGAACATCATCCCCCCCCTTTGCCAAGCGAGTTGAACGCTCGTCAAGCCCTCGAATGGACAGGACTACAGTATCGGCGCTTGCTTGCCGGCGCTCGATGTCACGTCGACTTGTATATTCGATGCTAGTGATCATTGGTTATCTCATTCCGGTTGGTTAGGGCATGGAGGGCTTGCTCGCGAACTCGTCCTGCGAGGTGAATCCTCATCGCATACTCGACGGCCGCGGAGCGAGATCGCTTTCGTGAAGCCAGGCGATTGATGTGCTGCTGGGTATCGATCACCAGGGCTTGTGCGGCAGCGACATATCGCAACAGGGTTTCGCGTTGGGGGTACTTAGGATGGGAGCAATCCCATGACAGGCGAATACAAGCCTCGCCAATGACGGACGACCGAGAAAAAGGATTATCCAGATAGTGTGTCACCAGCGTCTCGCCGGCCTGATCCACCTGCTCAACACGTTGCTGCATGCGATCCCCCCTATTGTCCCCAGGCTCATGAATGGCTGGTTATAGGGAGTTAGGGATGGCAATGACACAGAATGAGAAAGCCCCAACTAGCGAACTAGAAGGGGCTTGAAGGTAAAAACCTTGAATCTGATCAGCTGAAAGCTGCAGATTTGCTGTGCAAGACAGCTTTACCTGGAGCGAAATGCCACAGGGATTCCTCAAGGAGGTTATTATCAGGACTGCTGACGTAAGCGCCCTTGCGTGATAGCCGAAAAGCCCGCGGGCCTTGTCGAAACAACCTGACAATCAACCTTAGAGGTCATCGTGATTAGCAATTTCCGTTTCCCATACCGTTCAATGAACGGCCTCGCCAATAAGATAGGGACATGGGTGACATCTGGGAAGTTAATATCGGAAAAAATAATCCCCAACCGACAATCTCGCTCAGTTGAGGGAAGGCTGGATAGGCAGGATTTGGCGGCCATGATCTTATTTCGAGCTGCCGTTAGTAGAATCAATTTCACAGGCGGTGAGCGCCCGAAGGTATCGCTTCAATGTCTCGCGATCGGTAATCGCAGTGCCCACCATGGCGCGGCCCCAGCGGCGCCCGCCTGAGTAAAATGTCTATTTCAGCACTTCTCCTTTATCTATCTTGTCTAGGCAGCATTACTGATAAGCTAGGTAGCTTGGGGGTTGGTTGAAATCGATTGTGACATCCCTGTCCGGTAGCTCCTCGCACTGACCGACAAGCTGGCGACCGCTTTCTCCCGGTAAGTCGATGCGAACGTCAATGTGTCCTATTGTAGTGGTCAACTAATCCCGGACAGTAATTTAAGATTTTCCTCAGCCACAACGGGAGGCATGCCACCGTTAAACGAATGAGGGCGCTGCTGGTTGTAGTAACCCATCAGATATCCACTAACGTCTTTCTTGGCCTCAGGTAGATTTCGATATCCCAAAGCCGGTATCCACTCCGATTTCAGGCTCCGGAACAGCCTTTCCATCGGCGAGTTGTCCCAGCAGTTGCCACGTCGGCTCATGCTTTGTTTAATTCGATAGCGCCAAAGTCTTTGGCGGAACTTGCGGCTTGCATACTGACTACCCTGATCGGAATGGAACATGACGCTCTTTGGCTGACCACGTTGCTCCCAAGCGTGATCCAGCGCTTTCACAACAAGATCTGCATCTGGGCTGGACGACATGGCCCAGCCAACAACACGACGAGCATAAAGATCCAACACAACGGCAAGATAGCTCCAACGCTGGCCACTCCAGATATAAGTGATGTCACCACACCAGACCTGATTGGGCTGGTCTGGTGTAAATTTGCGGTCAAGATGGTTCGCAATATCCGGTCGCTCAACGGTCGCCTGCTTGTAAGCATGAGGGCCCGGCTGCTTACAGATCAACCCCATTTCGCTCATCAAACGCCGAACCTTGAAACGACCAATGGTGACGCCTTCTTCGTTGAGCAAACCCTTGATCGAGCGGCTGCCAGCTGAGTTGCGACTCTTTTTGAAAAGGCGGTTTACCTGAGCTTTTAAGGCCAGACGCTCAACGTCCACGCGGTGCCGCCGCTGGCGGTACTCGTAGTAACTGGAGCGGCTAATATCAAACGCGTTACAGACCATTTCAACAGGCATTTGCTCACTCAACTGGTCTATCAGCGCGTACGATTCATGTCGTCCGACATCAAGAGAGCAGTAGCCTTTTTTAGGATGGTTTTTTCCATCTCAAGGCGTTTGCAGCGAGCCTCAAGCTCCTGAATGCGCTGCTGTTCTGGGGTTAACGCTTTGCCCTTAGGCGTTACTCCCTGACGCTCGTCCTCAAGCTGGTGAACCCAGCGTCGAAGGGCGCTTTCACCGACACCCAACGAGGTACAAGCTTGGGGATAGCTGTACCCTTGATCTAGTACTAGGCTGGCAGCTTCCTGCTTAAATTCAGGCGAAAAAGTACGTCGTTTCTTGGTCATCAGACACCTCGCTTATGGTGGCAATATTACCACCTACGTTGGTGTCCGGTTTTATTGAACCACTACATATCTATCTTCTGCATCGCATCTGCTCTCGAACGACCGAGAAGGGGGCCACCCATTGGCCATGAGGGTTTCGTCGAAGTTTCATCCAATAATATTCGATAGGCTTCATCCTGACGCCTTTCGGTACTGAGTTAACCCCGAAGCACAATAATCTATTCAATAGAAAATTCACGTTGTCGAGACGACGACGATTCAGCCCGTTGTTGATGATCCCTTCCCCGATGAGTTGTGATAACGCGATTAAGGCTCTAAGCGTAGCTTCATCTAGCGGTGGAAGAGGCATACCGTCTCTACCATAGCCCGATAAGGTGAGGGGGGTTTCCACAAACTGAGCTTGTCGATGAATCAGGCTATGGCGATACTCTATTGTAGACACGTAACAAGTCAGCATTCCTTCCCAGGTGCAGGTTTCCTCGGTTAGGATCACGCCATTCAGCGTACCGCTCATTGCGAGACGAGCCTTTTCCTTAATTGGCCAGAGCTTAGCTTCCCGCTGAGGTTTTATACCTTGTTCCGCCAGCGCAAGCTCGATCGTAAGATCAAGCACCTTCCAGGCTGCTCCAAACGCCAATGGCAAGAAAGCTGCACGTAGGCTGTCCTCTCGATTGGCTTGAATGTGGCTCGCCCCGTTCTGTATAACGTTTTTTCCTCCATCAATTAGGGGACGTATATCGATGTAGCTTCCAGATGTCTGGGCTGTCAGAGGTAAATACCGGTCAAGAGCAAAACGTTCAAAGGCAGTCTCTGCCTCGTACTCATTAATGTTAGTGATCATTGGTAGGGCCTATTACAAGCTACTGTTTAAACTTAAATCAGCTGGATGTGGCACCTAACTCACTTAGATTGGCAACAGTTTGGCGATTCAGACAGTCAGTCTTGCCCAGCTACCCTCCATTTCAACAGGGACTTCGATCCAAGTGAGGCGCAAACGACCGGCTACTTTCGCCAAGGCCTCGTATTCTGCAACTCCCAGGCAGCGTAACATCGTACCTTTCCCTGGATAATAAGGTGTTTCAGGATACTCTCTGAAAATTAGCTTCGGGTTGTATTCAGTTCCAGTACGGTCGTGTTTCCCACTGAAAGGGAATCCCTATTGACTGAGGTGTGATGCCGGCTTTTGAGAGCGTCGCAACTGGCAATGTTCTCATAACTGTCTTGAAGCGATCCTGCCAAGTTGTTGATGGATCGATCGCTTTCAAAAGTGCTTGGAGCGCGACGGTCCGGGAAAAGAAAAATCCTTGATCAGGGTTGCCTGGAAACTCGGAGTGGATAGCATTCGCGCTTTGAGGGCTGTCAGCGCCGACATTATTATTCCAGACCCTGCTATGGTGGGCACAATTATTACGCAGCATGGTTGTGCTTTTGAGCCACGACACAATGACCTTTTCATCGTAGCCAAACTGTGTAGCCACTCGCCTCCGATGTTCGCGATCAAGACTGGCAAGCAACCGCGACATTTGGCCAATGCTTAACTCCTCCAAGATTGTCCAGATCGGCGGATAAGGCGGCGTATGGTAAGTGTGGTAATAGTGCTTAATGGGGTTGGTAAGTCTCAATCCAAGACGTTCTTCATGAAATTGCGGTGCGCTTCCATGTCCTTGAAATGTTTGGTTTTGAGATAGAAGTGGGGGCCGCAGTCTTTGTCATTGGCCATAGCGTTAACTATGGCGGATCTGAACGCGACTTCTACTTGTTCAATAGCGTCAAGGAGCACTAGCCGAAGACTACGATCGAACTCGTAAAGCGCAAGAATATCGTCAAACCTTACACCCGGATAAAAACGTTTTTGATCATCCTGCAGCGGCCGCGTATAAATGAGCAGCTGGTAATACCCGACAAACTGAAGGACATTAAGTGCTTGTGATTGCTGACCTTTGGTGATGAGGCCCTTGGCGCGAAGATGACGAAGGTGGGCGTAAGAGGATTTTGCGGGTTTTGTGAAGTTTAGTTGTGGTTGCAGTTGTGGCCCCATACATTCTTTTACCACTAAAAAAACTAACCCCCTGGTGCGCAGTCAGGACGAATCCTGTGAGGCGTGGGGGTTATTCTTATCTTAAATAGTAGGCTTCTACTGTTCTCGTGTCAATCTAGACTGTTTCCTATCTTGAATGGGTACCCGTCCCAGGGGGAACCTTGGCTGATACAAGTCCACTTGCAGTAGTAGACTTCTACTGTGCCCATGCCAATCTAAGCTGTTTCTTATCCGTAATGGGTGCTCGGCCCAGGATGAACCTTGGCCAGGACTAGCCTACTTGCAGTTGTACGTTTTGTCTGAGGAGTAAAAGGCAGCTATAGGGGGAATGTTGCACCGGAATCCAACGTATAGCCTGTATAAAATTCATCGAATTTCACATGTTTGGTTGGAAGTACTTTACCTATACACCAAGATGAATATAGAAAAGCGACTGGACATTATCTTAGTAAACTTTATAAGCATCCACAGGGGGAAGCATGATTCTCGACGCTATCGATGGCTGGGACGATTACCCACGACGCATTTTTGACCGTGAAGCAACTATACGAGGTATTGCCGAATGGATTGATGCCGAAAGCAGTGTCATGCCTTACGCGGTCTTGCATTGTGATGGCGTTAGTTTTCGCGTGGCTGTGCGCGATTATGAAGAGCAAGATTTAATCTTGGCGGCCGATGAGTACGGGCATCGTTCAGCAGCAGGGGCTTTGGGCGCTTTCGGCGAGCTGATTGACACGGCAAAACGTCGAATGGAAGGAAAAGAGTCCTGGCCAGAAGGCCCGGCGCTAGATGAAATTAGGCTCTACCAGAAAGAGCGTGAAGTCGAAAAGCTCAACACTATGGCCACGTTATTTATCCAGCGCGAACCCCATATCGTCAATGAAATAGAATACGGCGCTCAGCCGGGCCAACTCGATCTGGACGCTGCATCGCTGCCAGAATGCTTGTGGGATGAATTTGAAGCAGAAGGAGAGGCGTTTAAGCTCGTCTTAGAGGAAGAAATTTACCACCGCGTGAATAAGAAGTAACACGCTGCGAAGAATTGCCAGCCGGGTTTCTCTACATCCAGATGGCATGACACAACATCAAACACCAAAAGTCCGGCCCTATACGACGTTTTTTTAACCTGTTAAAAGAATATAGATAACACCTATGTCGACGGGTGTCGAAATGCAGGCCTAGTGGTTTAATAGGAGTAGGGCTTTTAGCGAAGCTGCTGGTTAATTCTAGTCAGACAAAAAACCGATGAGGTAGCACCGTGATTGAGTGCGAAGGCATGAAGGATGATGAGACGCCATGCGCGCGAGAAGCAGTTCACAATATACCAGCTGTGGTGTTCGGCCAGGAACGCCAATTATTGCTTTGTAATGACTGCGTGCCAAAATATGTAGAGGAAGAAGACGACCTCTAATTAGGTGCTATTACCTGCTACGTTCGCATGAATGGGTAAGCAGATTTTTCATAATGGCCAATATTTAAACCTTGATACCCGGCAATAAGCCGGGTTTTTGCGTCTCAATTAGCGAGGCTAATTGGATACAAAAAACCCAACGTCGCGGTACGTTGGGTTTTTCCGAATTAATATCTTACTAATTCAAACAGCTGCAAATCTTTCAATATGGTTCTGTTCTTTATGCTCGGCGTGCCATAGCTCATAGTTTGCCTGCATCGTTAGCCAGTGCTTGGCATTGCCAATTCCGCCATGCTCTAACTTAACGGCCAAATCGGGGGAAATAGCGGCATGCTCATGTAATACGCGTGAAACTGCTGCACGAGACATGCCTAACTTTTTGGAAAATTCAGTGACGTTCAGCCCCAGCGCTGGCACGATCCGACGGCGCAATAAGCTACCTGGGTGCGGCGGGTTCATCATGGTCATGTTTCAGTTCTCTCTCTCTACACAAATTGTGTATCGCATATTTGAGGTGTTGCATTCATGGCTACGTCTGCGAGGCCATCTTTCTCGGTGGCCCTTGATAACCGTACCGAGCCGGTTATCAAGGAACGCCGGGGTTAGTGGTAGTCTAAATAGTCAACAAGGTGTACATCTTCCCCATCAAACGTAAATATCACTACCCAATTACCGTTTACATGCACCGAAAAAAAGCCTTTTCTATCACCCTTCAAACTATGAAAATCAAATCCTGGCAAATTCATATCGTTTGGCTTAGTGGCTGCGTCCAGTGCAGCAAGTATGTCTCTTAAATCGTCTACATGGTTTGGTTGTACTCCTTGGGATTCTCCCTTCTCATAAAGACGTTTAAGCCCTTTGTGTTTGATCTTCTTTATCATCGCATTGCTTTGCTCCCTTGTTGTGAAACGCCCTCGAAGTGTAGCGCGTAACGCTACACGCGTCAATGACAGCTGAGGTAGAAACTGCTTAAAGGTGGCATGGCTGACAGTACAGGAGCAGTTGTTCCGCCAACTAGATTGGCCCCGATTGAGGTGAAAAAACGGGTGTGCTCATTAACGTGCTTCTCTCTCATTCCTGCAGTAGAACAGGTTTTAAGAGGGGGGGTGCTGTAAAGGGTCGACCTCTAGGCGATCTCCAGCGGCTATACCATGCTCATTGAAGTAGCCAGCGTTTACCTCCAGGGCCATCCAGAAGCGCGTGCCAGCTGGATAACGCGGACAGGCTTCTTTTTCTCTCGTGCAGGGGGCCATGCTGGTGATCGACTGGATCTCTCCGTCATGGTCGAGGAAGGCAATATCAAGCGGTATACGAGTTTGGTACATCCAGAAAGCATGATCGGTTGTCTGCTCCTCATCATAGACGAAGAGCATGCCAGCATCGGGAGCCATTGAGTCACGCTCCATTAGGCCATTGCGACGCTGGCGCGAGGTAGATGCCACCTCAAGCATGAGCGAATATCGGCCTTCCTTAGCGTGCAAAACACCAGAGGAAAATGCAGTGGCCTGTCGAAGAATCATCCCCGTGATTAGAGCAGTGCCAATCAAGAAAAGCGCCAAAATGCGGATACTTTTTCGGGTCGTGGGCCGATCGAATCCCACAAGCCTTTGTTGACGCTGAAACATTATCACCTGGGCTCCAGAATAAAATCAGAATGTCACTCCAAGATAGAGCCGAGGGTGACCGTAACGGTTAGGGTTTGGGGGAACATATTATGCTGGCGACCACATTACTGGTCCGCTGGCTGCGCCATGCTCACTGGGCCAGCCCAGCAGCCGTGCAGCACGCTATTGAATTTTCACACTTAGCAGCCCGGGTAACGCTCCCAGCAGCTAGCGCCAGCGAACTCGGCATCATCCAATGGCACCGATGGCCGCTTTGCTTAGGGGACGATATTGCCTACTGGCGACCAGGGCGAACGGGGCTGCAATGTCAGCGCTTGCCTTATCCAGCGGCCGCTGGACTCACATCGACCACCTACGATGACAACTTCAGCTGCTCGATCAGAGACATCATCTCCCTGGCGTCTGGGAAAGGCGATCTCGTCGGCTACGCCACTCTCGACGCCTATGCTATCGGCGAATGTCGCGAATTGGTTCACAACAACCGTGCCAGCATCGAACCTTTGCCCAACTGGCATGAACTCCGCTTCCATGGCGGTTCTGGCGCTGAAGAGTCAGTAGAAGGTTTCAGTTGGCGGCCCTGGGGATACCATCTAAACAACCAGGGTGGCGCCCATCACTTCGCTACAGCTTGTCTGATTGCTGGCTTCCTCGATCCTGAGCTGCGCATAAAAGCTCCCTTGACCAGGCATGAACTGAACACCGAGGTCGCCCAAGTTATTCTCAGCGCCTTCGACATCTTTTGCGAGCCAGAGCACCACACAATGAACGAAGCGTTTATGAAGCGGATGGAGGCTGCGCAGATCCCATTCGCCATCTGTTCAGCACCCCCGCCGCGGCAGGATGGCCATCACCTTTTACTGTTGTCCTGTGAGAACAGCAAAGCCATGGGCGTAGCCGATATATTCCGAGCTTACGGCTGGCTCGATTTCTGCGACCTCTTACGCAAGCAGGCGAAACAACAATAGAAAAAAACTGGGCACATCCATTGGACAGGGCTGACATCAGCTGGTGTTATTGCGGCAGCGCGTAGAACCACCAGGCTGTTAGCGGGCTTTGAAAGTACAGTGATTAGCAACGCATATAAGGAGAATGAACTTGGCAAAGATTAAACACGACGCAGAGGCGTTTCACGCCGAGATAGCTATGCGCGTTTACGATGAATCTGTGACCGACGCTATTGACGTTATCACTCGTGATGGTGAGCCAGAAACCCTGCTGGCAGTGGTGCGAAGCCTTGTTGATTTTAACGTGTATTACAGCAATCAGAAAAACTATAAGACGTACCAACACGCCTATGCTGCTATCGGTGCTGCAATTGATAAGGCGAACCCAGAGCATCAGCCACTAAACAAACACTGGAATAAATGAATCTTAATAGGGAAATAATATTTATCACTTTGCCTAGGTATAGAAAAGCCCCTGCCAGCCAGTGGAAGGGGCTTAGAATAGATCCTCTTCGTCACACTTCAGTGCTACCGAAAGTGGATGCTACCAACGTTGTGATGATCGCATTAGCTCTTTCTACGCTAGTGATGGAAGAGCTCAATCAACAACACACGACGAATATTAAGGGTTTGACGGTAGCCAAGCCGTTGTTCTCCAAAGGGCTGAAAAAACGCTCTGCCTTGTCTTTATCGACATTCACGACGAATGAAGTGTCAGTTCTTCATAAACACTGTTGATATTGTCGTCTTCTTTATTACTCGGTTCCGGCTTCGGATACAGAGGTTCGATAAGCCCGTTGGATAATGCTAGTAAATCGCCAAGCTGTTCGTAATCGAAGCTAACGCCATCTGCATTGCGTTGCTCAAGGCGTGAAATGGCATCTGATATAGCGGTCATGGTGTGATCCTCCACCCCTAAAGGAGGTAATGCCTGTATCAGCGGCTGTCCGTTGTCCCAACCGATTTTAATAGGTTGGTTGATGATATTGACCTGGGTGCCCGCCGGTATGCGGTCAAAAATTGATTCAATATCGGCAGGCAACATGCGTATACAGCCACGGCTTGCACGCATGCCAATGCCATCGGGCTGGTTGGTACCGTGAATCAAATAGCCATCGAAGCCTAAGATAATGGCGTGGTCTCCCAGCGGATTATCGGGGCCGGGCGGGACAACACTTGGCGCGGTTTCGCCGCGTGCTTCAGCTTCACGTTTTACCGACTCAGGCGGGTACCATGCGGGGTTTTTAATGTTCATGGTGGTCTCGGTCACACCGAGAGGGGTATCAAACCCTTCGCGACCAATGCCAATAGGATAGGTCTCAACACGCGGTGTCTCACCGTTTTTGACATCTGGGTAGTAGTAAAGCCGCAGCTCGGCAATATTTATAACGATCCCAGTACGCTCTACATTCGGCAGAATAAAACGTCCCGGAATAGTCACTTCCGTGCCCACCCCTGGAACCCAGATGCTGACCTCTGGGTTTGCACGGATCATCTCCAAATAGCCAAGGTTGTGACGCTTGGCAATATCTATCAAGGTATCGTCGTAATCCTTCACTGTGAAGGTGTCAGCCTCTCCGATAATATTGCCTTCCTCAGGTAGCGGGTAATGCCCCTTAGGCCATTCCGTCTCCTGGGTAGTGGCGGGTTGTGCCGCCATGGCGACAGGGAGCCATGCCAGAGACGAAACCATCACACTCATGATGAAGCCCATCTGCATTGGCCATGGGAGGAGTCTCTTAAGTATTGCTGCGTTATTTACCGAGAGCATCGCTAGGTTCCTTTTTCATCTAATGCGTCGTTTTTTGATCGAGATAAGTTTAGTTGTAATCCGAGCAGCGTCAGCAAGGCGGCGAGTATCCAAGAGGGGCCACTACCGGTGCGTGTGAAAGGAGTTAGGCCCTGCATCGGGGTCACTTCGCCAGTTAAACTGGCCTGTTCAAACTGTGGGGCACGGGCTGTGACGTGACCTTGTGAATCGATGATGGCCGTCACGCCATTACTGGTAGCTCGAAGTAGGTGACGACCATTTTCTAAGGCACGTAGACGCGCCATTTGAAGATGTTGGTGTGGGCCAATGGAACGCCCAAACCACGTATCGTTGGATACCGTTAATAGCAGCTCGGCATTACGCGCCTGTTGGGCGACGTGGTCGGCGAAAATGATCTCGTAACAGATGGCAGTGCCAATGGTGGTTCCAGCCACGTGTAACGGAGCCTGTCCGTCTGACCCTGGGGTCAGGCGGGGTGCTGGCAAGTCGAAAAAAGCAAGGGTGTCAGCGAGGAGGCTTTGGAATGGCAAATACTCGCCAAAGGGTACTAAGTGCGCTTTCTGGTATTCGCCCTGCACATCATTTAGCCCTATGACGCTGTTATAAGAGCGCCCTTCACTGTCGCGTTGCAAAATGCCGGTCAACAAGGCGGTGTTAGGCCCCAGGTCGGACGCTACTTGCTCCAGTATTCGCTGTGCTTCCTGCTCAAGCATGGGAAGGGCTGCCTCGGGCCAAACGATGAGATCGATGTCCCTTGCTTGCTCTTGTGTCATTGTTGTGTAGATATTGACCGCCTCGCGCTGCCCTTGGGCAGTCCACTTAATGCGCTGATCAAGATTCCCTTGCAGCAATGCCACCCGGATGGGCTTGCCAGCAGGGGTTGTCCATTGGGCGGGCAATAGGAATGGAACGATCCACAAGGCGGCCATTGGGACAAGGAAAACCCAGCGGCGACGCAGAACCTCTACCCCTAACGTACCTGTCAGCGCGGTCATGAGTGACAGCAAGTACACACCACCAACGGGCGCCCATGGGGCTAGTGGAGAATCAATCTGAGAGGTGCCGAGCAATAACCAGGGAAAGCCGGTGAGCAACCAAGTGCGTAGCCATTCGCTCACCACCCACATACCGGCAAAGCTAAGAAAGGCGAACCGTGGCCCCGTGATGCGTCGATAGAGCCCAAAGGGGATTGCAAAGAAGAGCGCCAGGACGCTGACAAAAAGAGTGGTGAGGAACATCGCCACCAAGGCCCCGGTGCCACCGAAGTCGTGAATAGCAACGAAGACCCACGATGTGCCAGAACCGAACAGGCCTACCCCATAGCACCACCCACGCAGGGTGGCCATGGCAGGCGTTAGCGACGCTATCTTCCAATAGACCAGTGCCACGGCCACTGGGCCAAGCCACCATAGGGAAAAGGGGGCGGCACTCAAGGTGGTCAGCACCCCAGCGGCTAGCGCTACAACGCAATCGACTGTTGGTGAGAGTCGCCCAGCCACAAACGTATATTTTTTTTCTTGATCGACTGAGTCCATACCGTTACTCAGAGCGCTTAAAAGCAGGACTTTCACGCCATAACGCCACTGCGAACATCAATACACCGGCAAATAGCGCGATATCGGCCATGTTAAAGGCGGGCCAATGCCATTCGCTCCAGTAAACGTCCAGATAGTCGACGACGTACCCACGCGCTAACCGATCAACGGTATTGCCGAGTGCGCCGCCAAGAATCAGACTGTACGCACAGGCTTCCAAGCGCGGCAGGGGTTTGCATAGCTGCACGAGCAATACGACGACCACCACCAACGCTAAACCAAGAAAGAGGTAGCGCTGCCAACCACCTGCCTCCGCGAGAAAGCTAAAAGCGGCTCCTGTATTACCGGTGTATACCCAGTTAAAAAACGGCGTTAGCGGAATGACTTGGCCAAACGACATCTGGGCATGCACGATTTCTTTGACCAGTTGATCGGCTAGAGCCAACACGCAAGCAAATGTGAACCATGGCCAACGTCGTGAAGGGCTGTCGTGTTGCGCTGTTCTCATGACGTTGTTTTTCCTTGTGACAGGCCTGTCAATGCGGTACTGGGCGAAAAGCGATAACCCAGCAGTCGCATGGCGTTCAACGTCACCAGGACGGTAGCACCGGTATCGGCCATCACCGCAATCCACATACCGGTAATACCCAGCGCTGTGGTGACCAGGAAAATGGCTTTTAAGCCAAGGGCGAGAACAACGTTGGTTTTCACATTGCGTAGCGTGGCACGAGAGAGGTCTATCAGCTCAGCGATGCCGGTAACGCGGTTCTTGAGCAAGGCTGCATCGGCGGTTTCCAACGCCACATCCGTGCCGCCACCCATCGCGATACCCACATCGGCTGCCGCGAGTGCCGGTGCATCGTTGATGCCATCGCCTACTTTACCGATGGGGCCACGACCTGTCGCTTGCCAGTCTCGAACATACGCTGCCTTGTCTTCAGGCATTAGTTCGCCGTACGCTTCAATGCCTAAGCGACCCCCAGTGGCAGCGACGGTGCGGGCATTATCACCGCTGAGCATGACCGCCTGTACGCCTAAACGGGATAGCGCCGCTAGGCCTTCAAGGGCATCTTCGCGTGGCTCATCGCGAACAGCGATCAAGCCCAACAAACGCTCGCCTTCGACGAGGAGAGCGAGGCTCTTACCGGCTTCTTCTAACGCGATAATCCGAGCACTGAGACTTTCCTCCAGGATGACTTTCTCGTGAAGGTGACGAGGCGTCATTAAGCTCAGCTCGCGACCCTCCACCTGGCCTGAGACACCGCGCCCCGCCAGAGCGCGGCTGCCGGTGGCGGTGGGGAGGTTTAGGCCCGATTGTCGGGCATGCTCAACGATAGCCGTGGCGATAGGGTGACTGGAATCTCGCTCTATCGCGGCGGCGAGCCGCAATACGCTGTTATCGTCTTCCTCAGCGATCCAAGACTCCACATCTGTGACTCTTGGAGTACCCGCAGTGAGGGTGCCCGTTTTATCTAATGCCACCAAGCGAAGCTTACCTAACTGTTCAAGAACGGCTCCCCCTTTGATCAATAGGCCGCGCCGAGCGCCCGCCGAGAGGCCTGCGGCGATGGCGGCTGGGGTGGAAATGACTAACGCGCAGGGGCATGCGATTAACAGCAATGCTAACGCACGGTAAATCGACTCCGACCATGCCATGGTCGATACCAGCGGTGGCACTATCGCCATCAGGAGGGCGAGTAAGACGACGGCGGGCATATAGTAATACGCAAAACGATCAATAAAGCGTGCTATCGGTGCCTTGGCGGCCTGTGCTTCTTCAACCAGGCGAATAACGCGTGCGATCGTATTGTCATCAGCGCCTCGTGTTACCTCCACCTCCAGGGCGGCATCAAGATTCACTGTGCCAGCAAAAATGTCATCACCAGGCGCTCGCGAACGGGGTATGGACTCGCCGTTTACCGGCGACTCGTCAATGTCGGAGGTGCCCACCAGGATGCGTCCATCGCAGGGAACGCGATCACCGGGCCGCACCAGCACACGCTGGCCGGGTTTAAGTGACTCCGCCGAGACGTCACGCAGATGGCCATTGTCCATCAGCCTCGCCGTTGAGGGTGCTAAATTTGCCAAGGCTGAGATACTGCGGCGCGCCCGTGAAGCAGCTACCCCTTCGAGTAGCTCACCTACGGCGAACAAGAACACGACCATCGCAGCTTCAGCGGCAGCATTGATGGCCAATGCGCCAAGCGCAGCGATGCACATCAGCATCTCGATGGTAAAGGGGTTGCGCATTTTGAGGGCGCCCCAGGCACTCTGCGCAATGGGCATTAAGCCGACCAGCGTGGCCAGAATGAACGGCACATTACCCAGCGCAGGCCATGCTAAACGAAGCGCGAAGGCTACGATCAGCAGATTTCCTGTGATAATGACCAAGCGCCCTTTAGCGGTTTGCCACCAAGGGGATGAAGAACCAGATGCGCGTGTTTGGCCATCAGGGGAAGTCACTTGATAGCCTAGTTCGTTCAGAATGCCCTCAATGGTCTTTCGCGAGGGGGCCCCGTGATCATGGTGATGAATCTTCACCGATCCCGTGACCGAGCTTGCCGTGACTTCCTCAATGCCGTCCAGCCGCTCTAGCGCCGACACGACCTTGCGCTCACAACCGCCGCAGTCCATGCCTTCAACACGCAGCGTCAAAAAGGTAGTCGCTGTCGCCTGCGTTGATGTTTTCATGGTGCCTCTTCTCTCAATGGGCTATGGTTTTGAAGTGTAAACCTTGTAGCAACTATAGCTTCAAGCCCTACGTAAGGAGTTTTACCATGTCGATGATGGGGCAAAGTATCAGCATTGGTGAGTTAGCACGACGAGCCGATTGCAAACCTGAAACGGTTCGTTATTACGAGCGTATTGGGCTGCTGCGCGATGCAACACGAACCGGCGGAGGGCAGCGCCGCTATGGAGACGACGCTGTGCGGCGTTTGACCTTCATTCGTCATGCCCGAGACTTTGGCTTTTCGGTGGAGTCAGTGCGAGAGCTTTTGGCCATGTCAGATCAGCCTGATATGCCTTGCCAAGAAGTCGATGCCATCGCCACGCATCACCTAAAGAAAGTGGAGTCCCGCCTTCAACGACTGTCCATACTGCGTGAGGAGCTTCAACGGATGGTCACGCAGTGTGCCGGTGGTAAAGTGGAAAGCTGCCGAATCATTGAGGTCATCAGTGATCATCAGCTCTGTATCACTGAAAAATCGCACGGAGGGGCTCACGACTTAGGTTAGCACTAACGCTACGCCCCACGCCCAATGGTTAGCCCAGCGAAACATCCAAAAACAGCATGAGTACCAATCCGATAGAGAGGCCCAGCGTGGCCTTTTTTTGGTGCCCGCTTCGATGAGTTTCGGGAATAATCTCATGACTGATCACATACAACATCGCCCCCGCTGCAAAGGCCAACCCCCAGGGCAGTAGCGCTTGTGACATGCTGATGACTCCAGCGCCTAATAAGCCACCCAACGGCTCAACAAGCCCCGTAAGGGCGGCAATCGTCCATGACCGCCAACGTGAATAGCCCACGCCTAGCAGTGATACTGCTACGGCCAGTCCTTCTGGGGCATTCTGAAGTCCAATGCCAATCGCTAGTGGAATGCCTCCTTCGCTTCCCCCTGCGCCGAAGGCCACGCCAACGGCCAGCCCTTCTGGCAGGTTGTGTATCGTAATGGCAATAATAAACAACCAGATACGACGTAGTGAGGCAGCCTCTGGCCCTTCTCGCCCCTGTTCGAAGTGCTCATGAGGTAAGAGTTCGTTCAGTAGTGCGACCATTCCAATCCCTAGCAAGATGGCCGCACAGGCAATGGCAGCAGGTACCACGCTACCTCCGTAACGCAGCTCCGAGGCTTCTAAGGAGGGTATGATCAGTGAGAAGAAAGAGGCCGCTAGCATGACGCCAGCGGCGAACCCCAACGCTAAATCGCGAACACCACGATTCGGTCTTTTGGTAAACAAGACAGGAAGCGCCCCGACAGCCGTCATCAAGCCCGCGGCAAGGCTTCCCAATACCCCCATGGTGACGAGAGAAACCTCTTCCATACCGATTACCTGTCTTGTGGTAGATGAGTGATCACAGCGCTAGGGTTCCATAACGAGGCAAGCACACGTTCACGTTACTAACAATCCATGCAACGTTGCTAAGCACGGGTGGTTACGGCTCGTTAAACGAGATCAAGTCATAAATGGACGCCGTGCCGATAGCTTGTTCCAAGCGATCTCTTGCCTCGTAAAGTGACGCTTGATATTCACCTTGAGTCGGCTGCTCACCCAACATGATGCGTTGACCTTGACCAAGGGGATCAACAGGCTGGTTATTGACTCTCACTTCGTAATGCAGGTTGGGGCCCGTGGCGACCCCGGAGGAACCTACCTCTCCGAGCGACTCTCCCGCATTGACTAAATCCCCAACCACTAGCTGTGGGGAGAATCGGCTAAGGTGTGTGTAGCGACTAATGGCCCCTGTGTCGTGCTCCACCTCGATCACCTGCCCATATCCCCCTTGGCGACCCATAAAGAATACGCGCCCAGGTGCGGTGGCAATGACCGGCGTTCCTGTCGGCGCAGCCAAGTCAATTCCATTATGAGGACGCATCCCTCCATACACAGGATGTCGCCGATTCCCAAAGCGAGACGTTAAGCGGGCACTAAGCACGGGCAACCGCAACGTGCCTAGCAGTGTGTCGCTTTTGAAAAGAGCTACGTCCCCCTTTTGGGTGACCGGCCATATGACCTCCAAGGGCTCTGCCTGATCAGGCAGAGCGGCATAACTGAGGCGTGGTGGCCCAACACGGGCGCCGTCCTGGCGTCGATCTTCCTCCCACACTAATTGAATACGTTCACTGCCAGAAAACTCCAGCGGCGCTGCTATAAACTCGCTGAGCAGTGTTTCCAGTTTAGTGGCGAAACGCGTTGGGACACCTTCTGCTGCCAAGGCCTCGTAGAGAGTGGTATTAATGACGACATCACGCCCAAAGGTTAGGGTATCAACGCTATCGAGCGGTAATGTGCCTTCTTGCTCGCTAGCCGCCTGTAACTTGACAGGGCTAAGTTCAGACGGCGGCAATGACAGATGCGTTTGCCAATTGGCTTCGGCTAGCAAGGGGTAAAAGCCCACAAAGCCTAGTAACCACCAGCGCTGCATCACTGGCCATCCTCTTCCCCAGAGATCTCCGCTACTTCACTCTCAACGGCATCAATCAGCTCTTGCATACCAAAGGGGTCTAAAGGCTCGCCATTGACAAAAAAGGTGGGTGTTTGGCGAATCTGATTGGCTCTGACATCCGCCATGTCTTGGTCAATCACCGCCTGCACCTCAGCAGAAGTCAGTTGCTCTTCGGCAGCCGCTAAATCAAGGCCTCCTTGGCTCGCGATATCGAGGATAGCGGATTCATCAAAACTGCCATGTGAAGCCCATTGATCCTGGCGAGCCAGCAGCCTCTCCAGTACCGGTTCAAAGACGCCCTGACGACGAGCAACTTCTAATACCCGAATGGCCTTGTCCGATACGTCGCCGTGGAAAGGAGTGTAGCGCACGATGAGCCGCACTTTTTCTGGGTAGGTTTCCAGAATACTTTTTGTCAGGGGGTAGAAGGCACGGCAGGCTTCGCAAGCCGGATCGAAGAATTCCACAATCGTCACCGGCGCGTCTTCTCGACCCAAAATGGGGGAGTGTGAACGTACCAGTGAGTCCTCGGCCTGGACACCATTCTCTTTTGCTGCCTGAGCCTGCATGTCCAGGAGGGCAGGTTTTGATACGGCGACGATCGCAGCGGTCAGCAATAATGTGCCGGCCAATATAAAAGACGCTTTTTTGAACATGTTTCACTCTCTGTCTCAATGATGGGGTGGAAAAGTCGGGTTGAAAAACAAGCCAATCGCTATGGGAGTAAGCCCCCACTACCAACCTGAGCCGGGAGCCGGCCTCGGTCTGTCACTCATGCCCATATAGATTGGCATTTTGATGCGCGTGGTCACTATGCTCAAACTCTAGGCTGGAATGAGCAATATTGAAGCGCATTTTAAGCTGCTCCTTGATCTCTGCTTTGACGGATTCAAGCTGCTGCCAGCCGGTTTCTGTCAGAACCACGTGACAGTCAAGGGCTGCCATGTTTTCCTGCATCTGCCATAGATGCACATGGTGAATATCCTGGACTCCCTCGATATCTCGTACGGTCTCAACGACTGCCTGCCCGTCAATGTCCGGGGGAGATCCCAGCATTAGCGTACGGATAGGGCCGCCAATTTCAGAGAAGGCTAGGTAAAGAATATATAGCGCAATCCCTATCGTGATCGCGGGGTCTACCCAGCGCATGTCGTACAGTAAAATAAGCGAACCACCGATAATCACGGCGATGGAGGCAAACGCATCCGATAAGTTATGCAGAAAAAGGGCGCGGATATTGACACTCTCTTTTTGCATTGACCACGTGAGCATGGCGGTAAGGGCATCGACGACGAGCGCGACGCCACCAATAATCACGATCGTCCATCCCTCTATCTCAGGGGGATCGATCATCCGCATAGCGCCTTCGTAAATCAGGTAGACGCCGACAATAATGAGGGTGGTGTAATTGATGAGTGCTGCCACTATCTCGATGCGGCCATAGCCAAAGGTCATATGCGCATCGGCAGGCCGTCTGGCGATTTTACGAGCAGCAAAGGCAATGACTAATGCTGCCATGTCAGAAAAGTTATGTAACGCATCAGCGATCAGCGATAGGCTCCCCGCCATAATGCCACCGACGATTTGAGCGATGGTTAAGAGCCCATTGGCCCAAATGGAGATGCTGACGCGCCGGTCGCCAGAGGCAGGATCAATGTGGGGATGATCATGATGATGTCCCATCTGTTACCTTCTCTCGAATTATCTGTTCTTGGTACTATAAAACCTCTAGCAACTAAAGCTTCAACCCTTGAGCATTATCTATTTGCATCGCTGGATTGGGAAGCACGTCCCTTGCTCCCAAGCAAGCCATGGCGCGCTGGGCCTAAGTGATCATGTTGTAGGTACAGAACTCAATCCATTTCAACCGGTAATGTCCAATCCACCATGAGTAGGTTCATTTATTTTGTCGAGGCGCACCTTGTCTGGTTTGTGATGGTTGTCGCGGGGGTAGGCTTACTCTTTCCAGCCACCGGAATAATGCTTGAGTTCGCGATTGGGCCATTACTGGCATTACTGATGTTGATCATCAGCCTCACATTCGATGCGCATGCAGTTCGCATCGTGTTCCGAAAGCCGTCACGGCAGTTGTTGGCATTGGGGCTGGTCTATGGGCCTATGTCGATTGCCGGGTGGCTAACGGGCCGTCTATTTTTTGGAAGCGGCCCGCTGGCTGCTGGCCAAACCTTGCTCGGCACTCTGCCGACAGATGTGTCCTCTCCTCTTTTGGTACTGATGGCAAAAGGCAATGTGGCGCTTGCCGCTGTTTTCAACGCAGTCAACACCGCGTTATGTCCGTTTATTGTTCCCTTCCTGTTTTTATGGCTCACCGGCCTTCAGTTAGACGTGCCGCTTGGATCAATTATTCTTGAATTAACACTAATCGTGCTTCTTCCTACCGTGATTGGGGTCAGCTTGCGTACAAAGTTCTCGGCTTTCTTTGCACGGCATGATTCAGCGTATGCAGGGATAGGGTCGATTCTGTATCTGCTGATCCTACTCGCCGTGGTCGGGCCGAATGCCACCACGATAATTGGCTATGGCTGGTATGCGTTTGTGATTGCGGGCGCGGCCCTGTGCCTCAATTTGATTGGGTACCTGGTAGGTATGTCCTCACGGTTACTCACCTCTGATCGCAAAGAGGTGATTACCTATCTTTTCACGGTCAGTAAAAAGGAATTCAGCATCGCTGCAGCGTTTGTCGCTGTTTCCGGCTTGCCATCAGAGATCGCGATTCCAGCCGCTTTTTTTGCAGTGATTCAAATGATCACTTCGCCCATCGCAGCGAAGATCCTCGCCCGCCACTGAAGGGATGGCCGTATCGGCTCTTCGTCAGAAGAGCAACCTGTACACGGGGTGTACAGGTTGCTCTTACCGACAAAACAGACACCGCTACTCATAAAGGTGGCAAATAGTACCTATGCTAAGTCACTGTGACCAATACTGACCTTGCTAAAAGCATTTAACACAGAGGCTTCGCAGGGTATCTGTTCATTTTTGGATTTAAGATGCTTAAAAGTATCAGCGAACCCTGGGAAAGGCCCCGCCAATTTCTGGATGATTTCTTGAACATGTCGCACTTTAGAGAGCATCTGACGCAACCAATTTTCAAATCATCTCGAAACACACCTGGTGCTTAACAAACATCTCATGTAGTACAAGAGGTCTAATTATGTCATCCAAAACCTACTACAGCGTCATAAACGCCTTGTCTTCTTGATCCGTAAAGGAATATACGTCATAGGGCGCTTTCTGAGGCCCTGGCATCCCCGGTGTACCGATGGGCATACCTGCTAGGCCAATGCCGTCTACATCAGGCTGTTGCTCAAACAGCGCCTGTACGGCTTCCATCGGAACATGGCCCTCAATCCAATACTCGCCGATTTCGATGGTATGGCACGATCCCAGACCATAGGGAACGCCCGCCTGCTGCTTGATATCACCCAGCTCGACGTCATCAATAACGGTGACGTCTACACCAAGTTCCTCAAGATGGCGCGCATATTCGTCACAGCAGCCGCACTGGGGGTTTTTATACAGTGTTGCCTCTGGCGGTAAAGCCGCTTGAGCGGAGACCGTCCCAATTAGCATGAAACCCGATAGCAAAAGTTTGGGGGTCATATGTTGCATTAATCTCAACTCCTTAATGTGAACGACTGAAAAGGTATTTGGCCAGCGACGCGATCGTCAAGCCAATTAATAACAGCATAGCCAGGGGCATCAACCAGCCTAACCACCCCATTGATCCCATAAAAGCAAAGCATTCCGCGTTCATCATGGCATCACTCCTGGTTTATGCCTTGAGCGAAGATGGCGCTACTTAAGACACTGAGGATTGCAGCCCGACCAATGGCAAAGTTCATCCTGTGCTTAACCATGATATCTCCCCTCATCATGTTGCTGATCGAGACATTGCCTTACCCAATAAGAATGGAAAAAGGCGGAGTTAGCTTTCGTTATAAGCCTACAACCTATAGGTGGCCCAAAGGTAAAGAAGAAATCGATCCCAAACCCTAGATTTGTCACAGGTCATTTTTTTCCGCCATTTGAACCGCCCCGGTTATTCCGGAGACCGGTTTGTTTGAGTCAGGCAGCTTCACCCGACTCCTCCAATTGACGATAATACGTCCTTTCTCGTTCTGCTGGTGGAACGTTTCCTATGGGTTCCAGCAGTCGGCGATTGTTAAACCAGTCACCCCATTCCAGCGTGGCATACTCAACGGCATCCTGTCCCCTCCATGGTCCGCGATGGTGAATCACCTCCGTTTTGAATAAGCCGATGATGGTCTCGGCCAGCGCATTGTCGTAGGAGTCACCGGTGGTGCCGACTGAGGCATTGATACCCTCGTCAGCCATACGCTCGGTGTAGCGGATCGAGAGATATTGCTTCCTCTATCACTATGGTGGATTAACCCTTGCCTGTGCTTTCGTGCCCACAGGGCTTGCTCCAGAGCGTCCAGTACCAATCCCGTTTTCATCGACGTTGCTACACGCCAACCCACGATACAGCGTGCATAAACATCGATAACGAACGCAACGTAAACGAAGCCAGACCAGGTAGCGACATACGTAAAATCGGCCACCCAAAGCTGATTAGGACGCATGGCCGTAAAGTCACGTTTCACTAAATCAGGTGCTCGTTTCTGGCCGGGATCACTGATCGTCGTGAAGGGGCGTTGGCCTCGCACCACGCCGCGAATTCCCAGGCGTCGCATGAGTCGTTCTACGGTGCAACGAGCAACATTAACGCCCTCACGGCGGAGTTGCCGCCAGACCTTACGAGTACCGTAGACGCAGAAGTTTTCTTTCCACACTCGCTGAATCTCAGCGGTAAGAAACGCATCCTGCCGATATCGACCTGCCCGCCGCTCAGGATCGGTCTCAAGTGACTTGTGGTGGTAATACGTCGATGGGGCGATTGGCAGCTGGCTACAAATCGACTCGACCCCGAACTGAGCACGATGCTCGTCGATAAATGACACCATCAATTGGGTTTGCGGTCGAGCTCCGCCTGGGCGAAAAAAGCAGCCGCCTTACGGAGAATTTCATTGGCGCGCTTCAATTCGACGTTTTCACGCTCTAGCTGCTTGAGTCGTTCATTTTCATGCAGGTTAGCCGAGCTATCTTCCTGCGTGAGTTCTGAGCGTTTGCACCAGGCTCTTAAGGTCTCTGGTGTACAGCCAAACTTGCTGGCAATGGAGCAGATCGCCGCCCACTTGGACGGGTATTCGCCTTGCTGTTCAAGGACTAATCGAACAGCTCGCTCCCGGACTTCTGGGGAATATCGTTTTGGTGAGTTCATAACTCCATCCTCTCAAGATATGGAGTCTCCGGTAAAGCCGGGGCGGTTCAATTTTCAGCTCTGTTTCAGGTTGGCACGCTATAACACCAACTCACTTCCATGAAGAAGAGCGCGTCCAAATGCTGCTCAAATACATCGCCACCCAAGAAGCGAAAACCCAGCAGCCAAAGAATCCCTGAATACTCTCTTGGTTCTTTAAGAGCAAGATGCCATGTACCTTGTTCGTCAAATAGGGCACATGAACGATGTCTGAAGGCTCAACCGAATCAGATTTGAAGCTTCCACGATGAAGTAACACCATCCATTCAAGCCTAAAAAAATATAAGGATACGGTATGCAAAAGAAGACGACTTCGCTCCCTATTATTCACGCTACCTTAGCAACGCTGTTGCTGTCGCTCGCAAGCCCAGCGTTGGCCCATGAAGGGGGCGCAAGCACTTCGCCTAAGGATGGCGTCACCATGCAGGATTCCCCAGCAGAGATTGGCATCGAGTTTGGTGGCATGATGCGCATCACCCAGTTTGAAGTGGCAGGCCCGGACGGCCCCGTTCCTCTTGATGGTCAGCCAGGCAGTGAACAGGTCGATCGCTACTTCGTAAAGCCCAGTGACACTCTTTCGGCTGGAGATTACCAGGTGCGCTGGCGTGGCCTATCGGATGACGGGCACATGATGTCTGACGGTTTTAACTTCTCGGTCGAGCCTTGACCCGTGGTCTGGTGGCCCTCAGTAAATAGCCTTGATGTCTGGACCGTCGCGATGATTCTCGTGGCGGCCGGGATTTACCTTAACGCCCTAGTCGCGACGGGGGCCGTGTTGTTTCGTCTAGCGTTTCCCCGACTCCCTGATCACGACCGGAGGCGCGTCGCCTGCATGGGCATCTTTGCTGCCTGGGCGGGGGTCATTCTGATTCTGTTCCAGTGGCCTTTAGAAGCTGGTTACCTTGGGGGCGGCAATATAGCGGCTGCAACCAACCCAATGCTGCTCGGAATCGTGTTTGAGGGTGCGTCCGGGGTCCGGCTAATGCTGGCGGTAGCTGGCTTGCTGCTGGTTCAGGCGATTCAGCTTAATAACTTAGCGCTCTCGAAAACAGCCAACAGCGTGAGCCTAGTAGGCGTTTTATTGGTGATGCTGGCATTCGTGCAGGTGGGGCATACAGTAAACACCCCACGCCTCGTTCTGGCTGGCTTGCTGATCGTTCACCTGATGGCGGCAGCATTTTGGGTGGCCTCGCTTTGGCCGCTGTTCCATTTAGTAGGACGGGGTCACAACCAGGACAATACCGCCCACATTCTGACCCGTTTCGGGAAAATCGCCATAAGCGGAGTCGGCTTGTTGGTACTCGCGGGCGTCACGTTGGCCACGCTGTTAACGGGCGGTCTCACGCCACTGCTCACCACGGCATATGGACAGTTCTTGATCGGCAAGGTATTGATTGTGGCGGCGCTACTGTTATTTGCTGCCGCGAACAAGTGGCGGCTTGTGCCGGCCTTTGAGAGCGGCGACGCAACAGCCCCAGGACGGTTACAGAGAAGTATTGCACTGGAGATGGTGCTGGTCGCGGTTATCTTGTTGATCACGGCAGTGCTGACAAGAGTGTCATCACCGAATGGGTGACTAACAGGTCAACCACCTTGTTGAGCCGTTCCAGAGCTCGAAATTAACGGTCGCCTTCTTATGGGCCTTACGCTGAGGTTTAGGCGGAGGCTGCCATAGGCAATTGCACCAACAAGACGAAAAGTCATTGCTGCAGCGTTGACTCTAATCAGGGGGTCAGGATCCATCATCATGTTAGAAATGCTTTTGGGTAGCAGGTCATATTTTTACGTTAGGTTCAGGCTCGTTTCAGGTTAACACCGTATAAAGAACAAGTGACACTAACCTCTGAGGTAAATGACCATGCGCAACATCTCCTTAACAACGTCTATGTTTGCCCTTTCACTAAGTTTGATAACGAGTGCGGCTTGGGCTGCGCCCGGCCAAGGCAGTGGTGACAATGGCCTAACGGAGGCTGACGTTGACCGCACGATCAGCCTTGAAGCTGGCGATATGTGGTTCGACCCTGAAGCGCTAGAAATGGCGGCAGGGGAGGTGGTTAAATTTGAAATTACTAACACCGGCAATCTAGAACACGAATTTGTGATTGGTAGCAAAGAAGCCCAAGAAGAACATCGCCAGATGATGCTAAACATGGCCAATGGCGGAGGCCATGACATGTCAAATATGGCACACGGTGAAGGCCACGATATGTCCAATATGTCAAACGGCGATGGTCACGATATGGCCAATATGAGCATGGCAGGGGTGACCATTGCACCTGGCGAGACTGGGTCTCTATTATGGCGTGTTCCTGATAATGTTAACGAGCTAGAGTATGCCTGTAACATTCCCGGCCATTACGAATCCGGCATGTACGGCAATTTTTCTCTCTAATCTGACGTATATCCATGAAACTGTTGCTACTTGAAGATGATGACTTGCTAGCGGAAAGCTTGGCAGAGAGTCTCAAAGACAACGGTTACCTGGTTGATTTGGCCGCTTCCTTGAAAGCGGCCAAGTCGCTGATGGCAACCGAGCATTATGAACTGGCGATCTTAGATGTCGGTTTGCCCGACGGCTCAGGGCTGGATCTGCTCGCCCAGTGGCGCAGGCAAAAACGCGACACGCCTATTTTGATCCTGACGGCCCGCGATACCTGGGAAGATAAAGTTGTCGGCCTTGAGACGGGGGCCGATGACTATCTTACCAAGCCCTTCCACGAAGCCGAACTGATGGCCCGGCTGAAGGCCTTGCTACGTAGGCAGTCTGGTCAGTTATCTCAAGTGATCACGCTTAACGGCGTTTCGTTGGATGAAGCGGGTCAACGAGTGTGCTTAGAAGGTGAAACGTGGCGTTCGCTCACAGCGACCGAGTTTCGGTTACTGCGCTACTTAATGCTTCATCCAGACCGCATTCACTCGAAAGAGCAGTTACTAGAGCAGCTCTACGCATTGGAGCAGGATGCCGCCGCGCCTAACTTGGTCGAAGTCTATGTCGCTCGTCTGCGCCGTTATCTCGGCAAATCGGTGATTCAAACGCGGCGCGGCCAGGGGTATTTCTTTGTTTCACATTGATCGGCGCAGTTTACGTTTTCGACTACTCGCCTGGCTAGGTGGCGTGGCGCTATTTGTGGTGGTGACGACCTGGCTACTGCATGGCATATTGTTACAGAATCTTGCTCGGGATTTTTTGGGTGAGCGTCTTCAGCGCGAAGCCAATCATGCGGTCGCACAGCTAGAGCAGGATCAATCGGCTGTCCCGACTGCGCTAGACTCGGTTAGCCAAGGCTATCAAGTCTTTCATCATCTCTACGTACTCCGCTTTAACGGTTCGGTCAGCGCTTCCGACCCGCAATGGCAGCAACAGCTGGCGCCTCTGCTGGAAGAGAACGGCGATGCTCTTGTGGACGTTAAACATAACGATCAGCACATGCTCGTCTACCGCCGCCATTTTGAGTGGCAGGGTTCTAACGGCGTATTACTGGTGGGTGAGGATTTTTCTCAGGTAGAAGCAGGACTTGCTACCTTGCATTGGTGGGTCGGTGGAATTGCCGCCGTGCTTTTAGGAATGCTCATCATACTCAATATGCTAGCGGTTAACCGTGGACTCACGCCACTTTGGCAACTGCGTCAACAACTTGAAGCCTTGCGATCAGGCAAACGTGATCGCTTGTTATTAGTAGCCCCTTCCGAGCTAGATGAATTAGTCGACCAGCTGAACTGGTTTATGGATGATATCGATCATCGATTACAACGCTCGCGGGAATCAGTCGCCAATCTTTCTCATGCTTTAAAAACCCCGCTGGCAGCAATTACCCAAGTACTGCGCGGCAATCGGCCCATTGATGAAAACCGACGGCATAAACTGCTCAGCCGTATTGAAGATATTAACGCTCAGTTAGCTGCAGAGCTGCGTCGTTCGCGTATTGCAGGGCCTAACGCGGGTCGAATGGCGAACGTCACGCGAGATAGTTCACGGCTCATAGAGATGTTCCGCAGCCTTTACCCTGAGCGTATCTTCAACCTCACCCACTCGGCAGGCGAGAAAGACCTAGTGCCTATTGAGGCTCACGACTTTTCTGAAATATTAGGCATCGTGCTCGATAACGCTGGCAAATGGGCGAATAGGTGCGTTAATTGCGATATTGCCGCCTCCGCTACCACACTCACGCTCACCACTGATGATGACGGTTTCGGCGTTGCAGAAGAAGATCTTTCGCGCTTGGGAGAGCGTGGCGCACGACTGGATGAACGCCGTCCCGGCTACGGTTTAGGCCTGTCGATTCTTGCGCAGTTAGTTGAACGTTACTTGGGGCACTCACATTTTGAGCGTAGTCCACTGGGGGGCTTGCGCGTTACGATTACCCTGCCTCTAGCGGGTGAAGTAGCTAATTAATCATTATTCAGCTTTGTTTCAGGTTCTTCCATCAAGATGGTGCCATTCATCATTGATGGGAGTTACACATGGCACGCTCAAGCATTATTTCTCACCCGCTTTCTCGCCGGCAAGTCCTAAAAGGCGGTGCTGCCTTAGGGTTAGGTTCCGCTGCCGCAATGGGACTAACTCCCGCCTGGGCAAGCCCCTGGGGCCGTACGAATGTCTATGCACAGGGCGTCGAAGAAGGGCCCGAGATATCACTCGCTATCCGCCGTGAATCCATTCCGATTGACGGACAAGAAGCCCACCCAATTACCATTAACGGTACCAGTCCTGGCCCGCTGATTCGTTTGAAAGAAGGTCAAGACGCCGTACTGCGTGTCACCAACCTGCTGGACGAGTCCACCTCCATCCACTGGCATGGTCTTATTCTACCGCCGGAAATGGATGGTGTGCCTGGTGTCAGTTTTGCCGGTATCGCCCCTGGTGAAACTTTTACCTATCGTTTCCCTGTCAGGCAGAACGGCACCTACTGGTACCACAGCCACTCAGGTCTGCAGGAACAGCTAGGCCATGCGGGGCCGCTGATTATCGACGCCGCCGAGCGCGAGCCTATCCGTTACGACCGTGAGCATGTGTTACTGCTCACCGACTGGACCTTTGAAGAACCGATGTCGGTGTTCCGTAATCTGAAAACCATGGAAGGCTATTACAACTTCCAAGAGCGCACGATTGCTGATTTTTTCGCCGATGTACGCGAAAAGGGTTTCTCACAAACTGATCCTGCCCAGTAACGGTGGACACCTCAAGAACGTCATACGTTACGATGAGGTGAACCATGGCAAGATCGACAACATCAATGAAGAAAAAATCATATACCCGTTACTCAGATGCCTACCGGCAAGAAGCCTTAGCGCTTGCGGATCGCATTGGCGTTGCAGCAGCGGCGCGTGAGCTGGGAATACACGCGAGTCAGCTCTATCAGTGGCGATCTAAAGCACAGCTGCAGCAAGACACATCCGAGCGAGAGCGGTCGTTGGCAGAAGAAAACGCCCGCTTGAAGCGCCAACTAGCCGAGGCAAATGAAGAGCTGGCCATCACAAAAAAGGCCGCGGTGTACTTTGCGAAAAGCCTGAAGTGAAGTACGCCTTTATCCACCGTCATCGTCAGGCGTTCAGTATTCAGCGTATGTGCCATGTTGTCGGGGTCGCTCGGAGTGGCTACTACGCTTGGCGGCAACGCGAAGGCGCATCGTCCCCAAAACGCAGCCAGCAAGCCATTATCGATCAGCATGTGGCCAAGGCTTATCACCAACGCAAAGGCCGCTCAGGCGCCCCGAGACTAACGCTAGACCTGCGAGATGATGGGATGCCGATCAACCGTAAGACGGTGGCTGCCAGCTTACAGCGTCAGGGCCTGCGCGCTAAAGCAGCTCGTAAGTTCAAGGCCACCACGAACTCACGGCATTCGCTGCCAGTCGCACCGAATCTACTAGAACAAAACTTCACGGCCTCAGCTCCTAATCAAAAGTGGGTGGGTGACATTACCTACTTGGCGACGGGCGAAGGCTGGCTTTACCTGGCAGTGCTCATTGATCTTTACTCTCGTAAAGTGGTCGGTTGGGCAATGAGTGAGCGTATGACGGCCGATCTTGTCTGTGACGCGCTACAGATGGCGCTATGGAGACGCAAAATGCCCAAAGGCGTGATAGTCCATTCGGATCGAGGTAGTCAGTACTGTTCCACGCGTTACCAATCGCTGCTTACCCGGCATGAGCTTACGTGCAGCATGAGCGCCAAAGGCAACTGCTATGATAATGCCTGTGCCGAAAGCTTCTTCCACAGCCTCAAGGTTGAAGCGATCCATGGGGAGCAATTTACAACGCGAAACGATATGAGGCGCCAGGTGTTTGAGTACGTCGAACTGGACTACAACAAACAACGGCGGCACAGTGCTATTGGGATGATCAGCCCAGAGGCCTTTGAAGCCCGAATGATCGCTTAAACCAGTGTCCACTGTTGCTGGGTAAGATCACCTCCCCAGCCGCCAGTTCTAGCTCTTCAGGGTCGAACCACATATCGCCAGCCTCGAGACTGATCGTGCGGTCGACGTCAGACTCAGTTAGGCCGCTATCCCCGCCGCCATGGCCAGGTGCAGCCCACGTGGCGCTTGTTACTAAGCCTAGTGAAAGAGCAAATAAAGACGTTACTAAAGTGTTTTTGCGCATGGTCATTTACCTCAGAGGTTATTGTCACTTGTTCTTTATACGGTGTTAACCTGAAACGAGCCTGAACCTAACGTAATAATAGGATCTGCTGCACAACAGTATTTCTAATATGATGATGGATCCTGACTAGATACTGCTCTCTAATTAGTGTCAACACTGCAGCAATGACTTTTCGTCTTTTTGGTGCAATGCCTATGGCAGCATCCGCCTAAACCTCAGTGTACGGCCCACAAGAAGGCGACCGTTAATGTTCGATCTCTGGATCGGCTCTACAAGGTGGTTGCCCTGTTGGTCACCCATTCGGTGATGTCACCCTTGTCAGCACCGCCGTAATCAGCAGGACAACCACGACCAGCACCACCTCCAGCGCAATACTGCGCTGCAAACGTCGTGGGGCTGTTGCGTCGCCGCTCTCAAAGGCAGGTACAAGCCGCCACTTGTTCGCGGCAGCAAATAACAGCAGCACCGCGACAATCAATACTTTGCCGATCAAGAACTGTCCATATGCCGTGGTGAGCAGGGGTGTGAGACCGCCTGTTAGCAGCGTGGCCAAAGTGACGCCCGCCAGTACCAACACGCCAACTCCGCCCATGGCGAGTTGCCCGAAACGGGTCAGAATACGGGCGGTATTGCCGTGGTTGTAATGTTGCCCCACTAAGTGGAACAGCGGCCACAGCGAGGCTACCCAGAACGCCGCCGCCATCAAGTGAATGATCAGCAAGCCAGCCAGAACGAGGCGTGGGGTGTTCACCGTATGTCCCACCTGCACGAACGCCAGCATCACCAGTAACACGCCCACTAGGCTCAAGCTATTGGCTGTTTTTGAGAGTGTTAAGTTATTGAGCTGAATCGCCTGGACCAACAGCAAGCCAGTTACCACCAGTATCAGCCGGGTCCCGGACGCACCCTCGAACACGATCCCGAGTAGCATTGGGTTGGTTGCAGCCGCTATATTGCCGCCCCCAAGGTAACCAGCTTCTAAAGGCCACTGGAACAGAATCAGGATAATCCCGGCCCAGACAGCAAGGACACCCATGCGGGCGACGTGCCTCCGGTCATGTTCAGGGAGTTGGGGAAATGCTAGACGAAACAACACGGCTCCCGTCGCGACTAGGGCACTGAGGTAAACCCCGGCCGCCACGAGAATCATCGCGACGGTCCAGACGTCGAGGCTATTTACGGAGAACCACCAGGCCATGGGTCAGGGCTCGACCGAGAAGTTAAAACCGTCGGTCATCATGTGCCCGTCATCCGATAGGCCGCGCCAGCGTACCTGGTAGTCCCCAGCCGAAAGAATTTCACCTGGTTTTACGAAGTAGCGTTCGACCTGTTCACTGCCTGGCTGACCATCAAGAGGAACAGAGCCGTCCGGGCCTGTCACTTCAAACTGGGTGATACGCATCATGCCACCAAACTCAATGCCAATCTCTGCTGGGGAATCCTGAATGGTCACGCCATCCTTAGGTGAAGTGCTTGCGCCCCCTTCATGGGCCAGCACTGGGATTGCTAGCGACAGCAACAGCGTTGCTAAGGTAGCGTGAATGATAGGGAGCGAACTCGTCTTCTTTTGCATACCGTATCCTTATATATTTTTAGGGTTGAATGGATGCCGTTACTTCATCGCGGAGGCGCTAAAACTGATTCGGCTGAGCCTTCTTACATCGTTCATCTGCCCTGTTTGGCGAACAAGGCGCATGGCGTCGTGCTTTTCTTCATGGAAATGAGTCGGTGTTATAACGTGCCAACCTGAAACAGGGCTGAAAATGGCGGAAAAAATGATCTGTGACAACACTTAGGTATTGGGATCGGTTTCTCCTTTACCTTTGGGCCACCTATAGGTTGTAGGTTTATAACGAAAGCTAACTCCGCCTTCTTCCATTTTTAATGGATAAGGCGATGTCTCGACCAGCAACATGATAAGAGGAAATATCATGGTTAAGCACAAGATGATCTTTGCCATTGGTCTGGCTGCAAGCCTCAGTGTCCCCAGCAGCGCCATTTTCGCTCAAGGTATGAGCCAAGGCGCCCAAGGTCAGGGCAATATGATGGACGGCCAAGTCGGTATGGGTTCGGGCATGATGATGGGCAGTCAAGAAGACATGTACCCAGGAATGATGATGGGAGGGCAAAGCGGGATGATGCCTTGTCCAATGATGGGAGGCATGGGGAGCATGGGCGGTATGCTCGACGAGCAGCAGATGAGTACCATGCGTGAGATGCGCCAAGAACACCGCGCGGCCCAGCTTGAGCGGATGGGCGAATTGATGAACCTGCGCGACGACATGATGCAAATCATGCAGACTGAACGCCCTGAACAATGGAAAGTAAAGACGCTGCATGCTCAAATGGCCAGCCTTCATGGCGATATGATGGCTGATAACGTGCGCATGCATAACCAGATGCAGGACTTACTAACCGACGAGCAGCGTGAACAAATGAGTGGAAGCATGCCCAGCCACCATGGCTCGCAATAAGCCATGGGGATTGCCTATTCCTTATAGGAGTGATGCCATAATGAACGCGAAATGCTTTGCTTTTATGGGGTCAATGGGGTGGTTAGGCTGGTTGATGCCCCTGGCCATGCTGTTATTAGTTGGCTTGGCGATCGCGTCGCTGGCCAAGTACCTCTTCAGTCGTTCACGTTAAGGAGTTGAAAATAATGCGACATATGACAACCAAACTTTTGCTCTCGGGTTTCATGCTGCTTGGGACGGTCTCCGCTCAAGCGGCGTTACCGCCAGAGGCAACACTGTATAAAAACCCCCAGTGCGGCTGCTGTGATGAATATGCGCGCCATCTTGAGAAACTTGGCGTAGACGTCACCATTATTGATGACGTCGAGCTGGGTGATATCAAGCAGCAGGCGGGCGTTCCCTATGGTCTGGGATCGTGCCATACCATCGAAATAGGCGAGTATTGGGTTGAAGGTCACCTTCCGATGGAAGCCGTAAAGGCGCTGTTTGAGCAACAGCCTAAAATAGATGGAATTGGTTTAGCAGGTATGCCGATTGGTACGCCAGGTATGCCAGGGCCACAAGACGGTCCTTACGATGTCTACGCGTTTACAGACTAGGAAGATGAGCAGTTTATGACCCTTTAATTGAGTGATCAAAGCTGGCCTGTTGGTTGCGGTGCTCTTTCGCTGACTCTAAAGCTTTTCATTTATAAAAATTCTACCGATTTCGCTTACGTCAACCATATTGTTTACGGCTCGAGAGTTTTCACATAGCCTCGGCCAAAAGCAGCCTATTATTTGCGTCTATCAAACTAATTAAAGTTAGAGACAGTGCAAGTATTTCTCAGTAGTTGCGACCGAGGCATGGCCCAGTCGGTCGCGCACGTAGAGCAAGGCATAGGTCTGAGCCTTGGATTGCATCATTGAGTACAGCGTATGCGTGGGATTGGTGATGGCACTCAGGAGATCAATCGATTGATGCTTGCTTAGCACCCAAATTACGGTTCGTGGCGTCTTCAGCGTGACATCTGCGGTCGTACGTCTTCCTCCACTCGCACCGACGTGAGCGAGGAGGCCTGTAGGTTGCCTAACCATTACCGTTTTCATGGCATACGGAACAGTCATCACCCAACCACACTTGGTGCCATACCGATAGAATGCGCAAAGAAGTCGTAGCCGGGCATTCACCGTTGCTGCGGCAAGGCACCGCCCTCGGGGCTTAGGTTCCAGCCCCGGAACTCCGCGAATACCGTAGTTTCTCGGTCATTGCCCACATCACGCCAGTCAATAGCATTCACCTCACACCAGCCAAAGAACTGATACAACGCTTTCCGGCATGTTATCCACGACTTCCTGGATTGAACCCTGCCACGCTTGATCAGATGCGCTATACAAATGTCCAGGGCTTCCTCAGTAATCTTTCCCTCCCTAGATATAAGGATTGGAAAGCCGGTGTAATTTGGGTTTGAACTTGCTCGTGCTGGAGAAGAATCCATTCTGCGCTTCTACCAGGGTGTATCACTTTGGCAATCGGTAATCAGCCAAGCTGGCGCACGTACCAGGTGCCTATGATAATATCAGCAGTGGCCACGGTTGGTGCCATTATCAGCATGAGCCCGGTCAGTAACCTGGCTGACCTGTACCTCATCACTCTGCCTTTGGTCCCTAGTCTTTTTTGTTTGATTTTAGCCGTTTCTGATGGTCAGCTAACTGCTTGCGCAGATCCTCTTCGCGGGATAAAGCGATTGCCAGCTGTGTCCGGGTTTCTGAGTGCTCTTCCTGAATATTTGCCAACTCCTCAATCCGCTTAGTCGCTGTCTTCAGCTCGCTACGGGCGTCGCTGGAAGATGTCTTGATCTTGTCGAGATCGGTACGAAGCGTTGCGTTCTCGTCCTGCAGCTCACCGCTGCGCCTCATAACAGAGGCATTCTCCGCACGTAGGCTGGCATGTTCCTGCTGAAGAGAAGAGAGGTCTTCGTTGACGGCCTCGAGCGTTTTCTGGAGCTGCAATTCACGTTTACTAGAGGTTTCCAGTTCCCGTGTAGCGGCTTTAAGCTCGCTTTCAATTGTGGCCAACCGGGCGCTGCTATCGGCTTTCTCGTCTCGCAAGTGGTCGACCAACGTTTGTTGCCGTTGCGCTTCAACACGCATGGTTTCCAATTGCTGATTCTGGCGGGAGAGCTGGTCTTGTAAATCGGTAACTCGTCCCATAGCATCCGCTGCCCGCTGCCTTGCGGTGGCATTCTCCGTCACAAGCGTATGGATCTCCTCCGTCTGCTGCTCAATGCGCTGCCCATCCTGATGGCCGTGTTCACGCAAGGTTGCGATGCTGGCCTCTAGTCGCTCAATCTCGCGTAGCGCCTCATCTCGCTCTTCGTTGGCAGCTTTCTCGCGCTGTTCGGACTCTGCGCGTATCTTCTCGACTTCTTCATCAGCGTGCTGGCTAGCGGAGCGCCATAGTTCAGCTCCAACCCGCTCCAAGACAGTGCGGATCTCATTCGGCATTTCTCGCACAGCGATGGCATTGTCTTTTAGGCTATCGCGCCACTCACGCATGACCGGGGAAATATGCGACAGGGAGCCACCACCCAGGCATTCGCGCACCTGTTCATTGGTGGGCCTGTCGATGCCTTCGGATACCAGCTTCTCGGCAGCATCAATGATGCGTTGCCGTATTTCCGGCTTAATAGTCATGCCGGGCTATCTCCTAGTGTATGTATTGTATGTATGTATTATACATAAGATACATACATACAATATAGTCAACAGCTTCGCTAACCCTAAAAATAATGCTAGCGCAGCCTACTAGATGATCTGCTGTGCAACATTCCCACCTAAGAATGCAACCAGTGCAGGAAATCTATTGGGAAAGATCGTGCCAATGTTGAAAGCCATAGCTGTTGCGGGATCGGTGCAACATCCCCACCGCAGTGACTAAACACAAAAAAAAGCCTCCCGAGGGGGAGGCTGTTGAATGGTAAAGAAAAAAATCAAGCTGCCGCGGTTGCTGCAGTTGAGTCTTCTTCTCCGTCGATCAAACCGCACTGTTGTGCCATTTGCTCGATGAAGTTGACCGCCTTCTGCGCATCAGCCAGAGCACGGTCGATCTCTTTGGCCTGGTCACCTTTGAGCCGTGAAGCCCATCCAGTGAGGTAGGACGCCGAGTTTTCGGGGGTAGCAGGGAGACCAAAGCGCATGGCTGCAAGCCAGGCGCCAGCTTCTGCCACTACTTCCTCTCGAGCGCGATCGCTCTTGTCCCGGTTGAGGCGCGAGGGAGCACCAGTAGCATGGATCAGCTCATGCAGGCCGGTGGCCGCAATTTCACTAACCTCATGGAACTGTTCAGGACGGGGCAGGCGTATGCCATCCGTAGAGGGCCTGTAGTAGGCCTTGTCACCGCCCCAGCTTAAAGGGATGCCCGATGCTTCAATCAGCCGTGCAACGAACTGCACGGGCTCAGGTTGAGCTTCTAAGACAGGTGGCTTTGCAGCCTCTGTCAATGGGTCCGCCAGCTGCTCCTCGTTAAACACATAAAAGATACGGTTCACGGGGATGATTTTCTCCTCCGTTGTGCCGTTCTCCTTCTTCTCGCGCTTTTTGTGGAATTTCCAAAATTCCACGGGAGTGGCCTTTTCGCCCTTGCGGGGGTGAGTGCAGAGATCCTTCGCTTGCTTGAAAGTCACCCAGGCAGGGCTGGTGTAGCCGTTTTTATCTGAAGCAATCCAGAGACTGATGATATTTGACCAGCCAGTGTAAGAACGCCCTGAAGAGGCGTTATAGGGCTGGCTCACATCTTTGTCGCCTGGTTTCCAAGGCTTCTGCCAGGGGGCTGTGCCTTCCATCAAACCTTGTATGAGTGCTTCGCGGATACCATCGATTGCACGTTTGCTCATGATCTATCTCCTCTCTCATTCCTGCAGTAGTGCAGGTCTCAAGAAGGGATAGGGCGCTAGGTGACAGCCGGTGGGGGGTCAGTGCTTCCCCTAACTCTAATCGAGACCCGGCAGCGGGAATGAGAGAGGAGAGAATGATGAAGCACACCAACCAGTTGGATATGTTCGCAGTTAGTGAGGCGGCCAAAGTTTATAGTTTCCCTGGAAAGGGAACCGTAGAGACCGCAGAGCAGCGTAAAGAGAGTGAAGATGCTGTTATCTCAGAGGCACTGAACATCATCGAAGCACGGTTCTATGGTCAGCTTGAGAGTGAGGGTGCAAAGATAACGGCTCCTTGGATAGCGGTTGATTATCTGACGCTCAAGTATGCGGAACTGCCTTACGAAGTGTTCTCAGTGACGTGGCTGAACTCGCAACATCAAGTCATCAAGCATGAGGAGCTTTTTAGAGGCACCGTGGATAAGGCGGCTGTCTATCCTAGGGAAGTGGTTAGAAGTGCGATTGAAACGAATGCTTCCGCCGTATTGTTGTGTCACAACCATCCTAGCGGTAGGTAAGCGAGCCACTAACCACATCTAGGCAGATTTCTCTTAGATCGGTAATGTCTCTTTCCACTGCCAGGGTAGCAGCATGCTGAGTTCATCATCATTGAGGGTGGGCAGTGTCGCGAAGACATACTGCAAGTAATCGTAAGGCGAGAGACCATTGGCTTTGGCGGTTTCGATCAGGCTGTAGATCGCCGCACTGGCTTGAGCGCCGCTCGGAGTATGGCTGAACAGCCAGTTTTTACGGCCGATGACGAACGGACGGATGGCGTTCTCCGCCGGATTGTTGTCCAGCGGGATCAGGCCATCGTCCAGGAACCGGGTCAGGCGGGGCCACTGGTTATCCAGGTAGTGCAGGGCTTTACCCAGCGCACTTTTGGGCAGCACCTGGGCCAGTGACTTGTCGAGCCAGGTGCGCAGTTGATCGATCAATGGGCGGCTCTTCTGTTCACGCAGCGCGTGACGCGCCTCGGGTTCAAGGGCCTTCGCCTGTTTTTCCACGCTGTATAGCTTACGGATCTGGTTCAGCGCCCAGTCCGCTTTGCCGGTCTTCCCCTTGGGCTGCACCTTCTGGGCCTCGACGAACTTACGCCTGGCATGCGCCCAGCAGCCCGCATGGGTGATCCCATTACGGCGCACGACCTCGGCGTAGCCTTCATAGCCATCGGTGATTAAGCGCCCCGCATAGTCGCCTAGCAGATCAACGGGCACCCGTCCGGCGCGGCTGGCCGCGTAGTTGAACAAGACCACCTGCTGGCCCGGCGGCCCACCGCGCTGCACCCACATGTAAGACGTGGCACTCGCTTTACGATCCGCTTCTTGATTCACCTGGAGGGTGGTTTCATCCATATAGATCAGCGGGGCGTTTAAGAGATGTTGGCGCAACGTGTTGATCAGCGGGGTGATCCGTTCTCCCGCTTGCACCATCCAGCGCGCCAGGGTATTGCGGGGGATCTCGGCGCCATGGCGGGCAAAGATCTGGCTCTGTCGATAAAGCGGCAGCGCGTCCTGGTATTTAGCCGTCGCGATATAGGCGAGCAGCGTGGCGCTGGCATTGCTCTTGGGCAACAGCTTGGCCGGCGCTGGGGCGGTGTTAACGCCCTCTTCGCACAGCGGGCAGGCATATTTGCGTCGTACATGACGGATCACCTCGATCCGTGCGGGCACCACATGCAACTCCTCGCTAACCTCTTCACCGATCACCTTCAGCGCGGTGCCGTCATCGTCGCAGTGGCGCGCCTCGTCGGGCAGTTCATGGATAACCTCGATACGCGGCAACTCTGGCGGTAGCGCAACGCGCCCGCCGCGCGTGCGACGCTTAGCAGGCGTAGCGGTGTCGATCGTCGCGTCATCAACAGTGGTGGTGCTCTCCGATGCGTCTTCCTCGTCCACCGCCACTTCCGCTTCATTGATCAGAAGATCCCGCTGGTCGACACGGTACTTCTCAGTAGAGGGGCCGAACTGACGCTCCAGGGCAAGCCGGAACTGTTCAAACAACGACTGCTTGGTAGCCTCCCACTGCGCTTCCTTTTTCTCCATCAACGCCAACAGCCGCGCATTTTCAGCGTCAGCAGCGGCCAGCTTGCGCTCAAGCTGGGTAACCGTCGGTGAGGAGGAAGTGGCGTTTTTCATATTGCATAGTTTACCAAAAACGCCCTTAAAATAGGAGCGCTACGGCTATCCAACCCGCTGAAAATCCAACGCTTTGTGAGGCTGCATAGCCTTCAGGTTATAGCCATCCAGCAGCCAGTTAAGCTCTTGGCCGGTTAACGTCACGGTCTCACCATTAAGGTGCGTTGGCCATTTAAACCGCTCACGTTCTAAACGCTTGTACCACACCACAAAGCCGTTACGTTCCCAGAACAGCAGTTTCACTTTATCGCGCTGGCGATTACCGAACACGAACAGCGCTTGATCAAACGGGTTCAAGGCCATGGCTTCCTGCACCAACAGCGCCAAGCCATCAATTTGCTTGCGCATATCGACGGGTTCTCGGCACAGATACACCTGTAGATCAGTGCCTGGGCGAATCATGCGACGACCTCCACCGCGACAAACCGGGCGGGACGACAACGCGGTGGCACGGGAAACCCTTGCACGATTAACCGTTTTTCCCACGCCATCAGGTCGGCTAACGTCACGGCTTGTGCTTCGGCATAAGTACTTAACGGTATCTCCAATGCGGCGGCATAAGACAGGTGGCCTAACCAAAACGCTTGAGTGGAATTGAGTTCGCGGCTCATGATGATCTCCAAAATCAAAGAAACCATCAGTGTGATCAGCCAACATTAATGTGGGTAGATGGGTTTTATGGCGCGCTTACAGCGGTAGTCCTCAAGAGAGTGATGCTGATCGTCAGATTACGAAGAAGCTACAAGAGGCTTTGGATGTGATCGACGTAAAGGTGATAGACCACATTATTGTGGCTGGCACCGAGCATGTCAGCTTTGCAGAGAGGGGGCTGATATAACTTCAACGGTTATGCCGTTTTCATGGCCTCACCAGCATTCCAGCTGGTGAGGCTTTTTTGTTTGCCCGGCGAAGCCGGCAAACCCGGTCACCTGAAAGAAGGTGTCGTCACCCCGACTGAGGGGAAGATAATCCGACCGGCAAGGGCGTCACTGGCTAACGGTGGGGTCTGAAGGAAGCCATAGGAGGTTAACGGTACACAGCGCAAGTGAACCTGCTTCGGCAGTACAGGTGGGTAAGCGTGCAAAATAGCGCGACGCCCGATACTCAGTCAGGCCTGTGCTGTGTTTGAGGGTGGCATCGTTAACAGGGAGCCGGTGCAGTAACCGGGGAAGCCTGACACCGCATCCGGCGTAGCCGGAGGTTGTGGCTCAAGGTGAAAGCCAAGACCGCAATGGGTGCGAGGTGGCAGATGACGCCGTAGTAGTGAGGAAGTTCCGACCTGTGAAGCCTGGTAACAGCGTGGAGGACAAAACCGGAACGACCGCTGGCGGAGGTTCAGCGGACTGGGCAAGGCCAAAAGCCTTGGTCGGATGCGAAGGGCGGAAGTCATTAATGAGAACGACGGACATTGATCTGAAGGTTGACGCTGTGTTCACAAGCTGCCCGACGGGGCAGGGAAGTGGGTCGAGGTGCTGTGGGAACACAGTGGCTTCGTCCTTCTCTGAACGAGGGAGTAGAACGACACCGTGGCGGCAGATTGCCAACGCGCTAGTACCCGGACGGGTCGTTTGAAATAGACCAACAGCCAGACCGATGATCGGCGACGTCATCACAGAGATGAGCGGGCATGAGGAAATACTACAGTCTTTACGGGCAGTTGCTGTCAAAACAGCGCCTGTACGAAGCCTTCAAACACGTCAAGCGCAACAAAGGTGCGGCCGGAATCGATGGGCAGAGCCTGAGTGCGTTCGAGGTGAATCTGGAGGTGGAGCTGTCGTGTCTGCTCCTCGAACTGAAGGAAAAGCGCTATCGAGCGCAGCCTGTCAGGCGCGTTGCCATCGCCAAGGACGACGGCGGTGAACGTCTGTTGGGTATTCCCACGGTTCGAGACCGGGTTGTGCAACAGGCATTACGCAGTATCATCGAACCGCTCTTCGAGCCGGACTTTCACCCCTCGAGCTACGGGTATCGTCCGGGACGCAGTGGTCACCACGCTATCAGCAAAGCGGCGTTGTTCATCCGCCGCTACCGGCGTGAATGGGTAGTGGATATGGACTTGTCGAAATGCTTCGACACGTTAAACCACGACCTGATCATCCGCCAGTTCCGCCAACGGATCACGGACGGCAGTGTATTGTCGCTGCTGCGCCAGTGCCTGGAAAGCGGCGTGATGGTGGGGTGCCACCTTGAAGAGACGGCACAGGGCAGCCCCCAGGGCGGCGTGATCAGTCCGCTGATCGCCAACGTCTACCTGGACGCCTTCGACCAGTTTATGAAGGCACGGGGTCATCGAATCGTCCGCTACGCGGACGATATCCTGGTCCTGTGCAGCTCACGAGCAGGCGCGGAGAATGCGTTGAGGGTAGCCCAATGTTATCTGGAAGTTGAGCTGAAGCTGACAGTCAATGCCACTAAGACCCACATCGCGCACAGCGACGAGGGGATCAAGTTCCTGGGGGTAGTGATCCACACCAAGTACACCCGCATCCAGGAAAAGAAGGTGGTGACACTTAAGCAGAAGGTGAAAGCGTTGACGAAGCGTAATCGAGGTGTGGGGCTTGCGGTGATCATCCGCGAGTTGAATCCTGTGCTGCGCGGCTTTGCCAACTACTTCCGGGTAGCGAACTGCGCGAGGGTGTTAAAGCAGATGATGAGTTGGGTGAGGCGTCGACTACGCTGCGTCCAGCTCAAGCAGTGGAAGAAGCCGGGTCGGCTGCATCGAAGGCTGAAACAGTTGGGCTACCGTCCTCCGTTCCAGTACATCAAGATGCAAAGCTGGTGTAACGCGGCGTCGCCGCTGGCCCATCTGGCGATCCCCAACGCCTACTTGCACGACGATCTGAGGTTGCTGGACTTAACCAAGATCAAAACGGGCATCACTGTCCCCGAGTTCGGGGTAAGTTAATGGCATGAGCCGTATACGTGGCCCGTATGTACGGTTCTGTGAGAGGGATGAGGCGGTAACGCCTCACCCTACTCGATATGGGCTATCCTTTAATTGTTAAACCTGCTGTGATGTTGATACTGCTCTTCTAACGGCCCACAAAGAAACTCGGTGGCTTGGGGGGTGTTAGGAAAGGCTGGTTAATATAAAAAGGTTAAAGGGTTAAGGCTGGGTTAAAACAGGGTTACGAGCGAGTAAAGAAGCATCAAACCACTGAAAAGTATGCATTATCTTTCAAAAACCGATGCAACGTCCCCACCGCTTGCTATGCAACATTCCCACCGCTTGCTGTGCAACATCCCCACCTGGGGCTCAAAGTTATCCTCCTGATGTCCACAGAAAACGTCTTTTTGTCCACATTTTGGCTCATTTAGGCACCATCTGTGCAACATTCCCACCTGCAAGATTTAAGGCATGATAGGTTGACAGGATCGATTCGATTCGCTCTGCATCTCCTGTGCAATATACCCACCTACTATAGAGGGCTAAATTGCTGGTCAGAAAATAACCTGTGCAGTATCCCCACCGAAACGATGCAACATTCCCACCTATAAAACGCTACTTTTCCACAGGCTTACCCACAGTAAATGTGGATACGTTGATAGCTATCAGAGCACTTTTATACCGTTATCATTTGAAGCTGCTTAATATAGTGCCTTACCTTCTTTGTTGTCAAATTGTTACTGATCGACAATCCCCTGCCAGGGAGGAATGACACTTTTGAGCACGCTGGCCGTGCTTTAAAGACCTGTCGCGGGGGCTGATGGTGCAACGTTCCCACCTACGTTCTGTGAGCTACACTCTTGAATGCCTACTGTGATAGCAGTCTGCTTACAAGGGTGACTGGACGTTGGCTACGGTCATTGGCGCGGTGATTAAGGAGGTCTGGAAGCATCTATCTGTGCAACATTCCCCCTATTGAGCAAGGTGATCGAGAGGGTCTGGAATCGGCTATCTGTGCAACATTCCCCCCAATGATGGCACACGCTTGGACTGCAATGCGCGCCTCAATGGTTCCTGCAGCACAGCCCGTTAATTACGATCCTGGCTGGCTGGGGTTTGAAGGGCGACGAGTTGCCCGTGTGTACATTATCCCCCTAAGCAGTAAAGGCCATCTAAATGCATTCAATGATCCAGACTTCACAAAAGGAAATAAGATAATATTATTTTAAAGTGATGTTTCGCTAATAGTATGTAAGTCTTTCTTTAACCGTATTGAGTTACTTTTGTAATTTGCTCTTTTAACAGTTTTGACAAATTTATCTGTAGGAAAGATTGTGTAGTAAATATCAACAAGTTTTTTCCCTTCCGTTATTCTCTTCGCTTTATAACTAGCTATAACCTCATGCTCAACGAGTACGTCTAGGGCAATTTTCATAGCCCGAACATTACTGCCCATGCGATCAGAAAGCCCGCGAGGGCTACCTGACAGGTAAGGAATAAGACGAGGCGTATAGGGATCGTTGGCTGATGCCTGGCTCCAGTAGTGACTCATTCGCTTATGCATGTACCGGGCAAGAGGGCTCTTAATCGACATCGAAGTGCTATAGTCATATAAACGGAAAGTTTGTTTAAGAATGCTCTCAGTTACTAAAGGGTTAAACTGTACATAGCATTTAGTATCGCCTTCACGCATCTGAATATCTTTTCGCGTGGTTAGGCCGACCATAGGAAAAAAGCTTGAGGAAATAACAGTTTCATTATCATTGGTGACCGTTTCAAGCTGTGCGCCACGGCATACAAGTATCGCCTCCTTTATCTCGCTGAGTTTGAACTCATGTTTGTTCCGGCGTAACTCAGCACGCAACTCGTAGAAAGTAAAAAGAACACCAACTTTACCATCGATCATGACGCTTCCGCCATTAACAGCCAGTTTTCTTAAAGCGTCTTCTATAATCTCTTCACGCTCACCAGGATAAACTAGCTCATGTTTGCCTTTACTATTCTCGATAATAGCTGGCTTAACTTTAACCTTTATAACGCGGTCGCCTATACGGCACTCGCGCTCTCTTACCGCGCTGTTAAGGTCTGTGAATCGACGACGCTTCTCCAGAGAATATTTAGGCAATGCATCGTAAATGTCGATGCTATTACTATAATTTCTGTCCCGGCTATCGCTCAGGCTGAATAGGTCAAGCTGAGGCGGCTTATTAACCGCAACTGCTTGTATGTCCTTGTCTTTATTGCTATCGCTGGCCATATCTAACCTCTGTCAGCCTACAGTAATAACCTGCTATTTCTCTTCGACAAGCCAAGAATCAACGACCTCGGCACCGTACTGATCCTTCCAAGCCCTCAGGGTTTTATGATTGCCACCTCTTGTTTCGACAATCTCCCTTTCATAAGGATTGCGATATTCCTTTATCATTCGCTTCTTACGTATAGCCGGAGACTCGCTGACGCTTTTTTCAGTATTAACCAATTTAATAACGTCCAGGGCCGATTCATTATAATCAGCCATTAACGTTTTTAAGCGGTTAAAAAAAGCACTTTCACGCTTGAAATCTTCTCGATTCTCAAACGATATAAGTTGTTCTCGAAGAGACTTCGATTGCTCCTGCAGCTGTTGGTATTCACGCAATATAGGCATGTGTTTCCAGACAAGGCAATGTGAAAGTGTGCAAAGCACATTTTGTAGCTAACTCGGCTGTATGTCAACGATATGAGACCGTTGGCAGTGGTCTAAAAGCTAGCGCAAAAATATCTCTCCAAGGATGTGTTTTTCCATTAAAAAATACCCTTATTTCGCAAAATCTACGGGTGATGGCCCTGCCAAAAGCCTAGATTTTGCGTACAGGCTTTCAGGAAATGGCTTTTACCTTGAGAAATAGAATATAGAACAATAACTTAGGGTGATATTTTCCGTTTTTGAGTGATCCTGTGTACACAGTTAAAAAGGCCGTAGTGCTGGCGCTTAGGTTCTCTACTTATTAAAATAGTTATTTAAGAAAGTAGAGAAGGGCAGCGAACCCGAGTAGGCTGTATCAGAGTCACATGAATAAGGCTGTGCTGAATGACTTGGAAGGCAATCTACAAAATTGCGGTAGTTACTTCATATGCTCAGATGGTCGTCAATAGCATTGCAGCTGATTTAGGTGGTCTTCACATATTGGTGCCAGGACGCTGCCCAGTCTGAAGCCAGGCACTAACCCTGATCAGGGGGAAAATCACAACCAAAAGGGAGCAATTGGATGTTTGATCACTTGATTATGCCACCCCGCGCAGGATATGCGGTCATCACTACCAACGATTTCATGGTCATTGTCCGTGATACGGGCGATATTGTTAGTGTCCTAGAGGACGCCGATGCAGTTCTTGAGCACTTGAGCTTAACGATCCCGGGCGGGCTGCGTCGCAAGCGAGTCTATGTCGAGTCCGCACCAAGCGCATCAGATTTTTACGAGGTGATGCATGAAAGCGGGGATTTGCTCGATATTGTTATGTGCTCTGCAGACCAGGCTGATTATTTGCAGCAACACATTGCCAGCTTAGAGGGGGGCCCCGGAAATGGCTGATTCACTAGCGATGATTCCTTATAACGTCACTGGGGGCCTTGCTGAAGCATCGAATTCTTTGACAGAGGCCAAGGGAAACCCCGCGCTCTCTTACCTTATGGGGCTTGGCTCCCGCCGTAGCCGGGTCACGATGCGATCTCACCTCCAGCAAGTTGCCTACCTTAGCGGCGGTCATGACATTAAGAGTTGTCCGTGGCATATGATCCGGCGCGAACATGTGCGCTCAATCATCGAGATGATGAGTGAACTGGGCAAGGCTCCATCCACTATTAATACTGCATTGTCTGCTATGAAAGGTGTGGCGCGTGAGGCTTGGGTTGCGGGTCGCATGGATAGTGAGAGCCACCATCAGATCAGCGATCTCAAGTCTGTCAGGGGCTCAAGGTTGCCGAAGGGCGTACACCTTGATGATGTAGCTATCCAAGCCCTTTGTTCCGCATGCGAAACAGACGAGACCCCCAAAGGGGAGAGAGATGCCGTGTTACTCCACTTACTGGTCAACACGGGGCTGCGTCGATCGGAGAGTGTATCCATAGACATCGAGATGATTGACCGCGGCCGGCAGTCGATCAGGATTCTGGGCAAAGGTAACAAGGAACGCCTCGTCTTTCTGCCCAATGAAACGTTCCTGAAAGTCATGGCATGGCAATCCCGGTTGGGGCGGGATGTCGGGCCTCTTTTCCCTAGAGTGCGCCGACATGGTGTGATTACTGATCTTCGTATTACTGACCAAGCTGTGTACTTCATCATAAAAGAAAGGGCCGTTCAGGCGGGCATTAAGGAGTGCGCGCCTCACGATTTTCGCCGCACCTTCGCTACGAATATGCTAGATCGAGGTGTCGACGTTCTCACGGTGCAATACGCTCTAGGCCATACCAACCTAGTCACCACACAACGCTATGACCGAAGTGCGGAAAGGCGCCTGGAGGAGGCGATGAAAAGAATATGAAACAACAGAGCAGTGCTTCACCCCAAGCTATGGGTGTCATCTAACAGTGACATAACGTTCAACACCAGCCACGATGGCCTAGCTGGCAAGATAACCGTGACGCTAACGCCAGGTCAGCTCGAGGTGTTCTGGAGCGATCCGGCTGCAGCTTTTGCCAGTGTCTATGGTATTACCCGGGGAGACTGCCTCGCCTGGCAAGCAGCCGGGTACATGGCGCAGTGTGCCGAGCTGACCACGAAGGGGTGGCAATGCCGGAACCCAGTCCATGGTGGCCATCCTGTAGCAACCCCAGATCGATGGGTAGCCATGCGCGGCAAATACAGCCTAATTCATCAGGAAGGGGTCAGCAAATGACTGGTCAGCGAGAAGTAAACGGTTTATGGAGCATCGGACCTCTCTACTCCCGTCACCCTGCGACCGACCCTCGAGATGTTTTCGTTGGTGGGAAGAACCCCAGCCAAGCGGAAAGTGATTTTGAGAATGGCATCGCTCGCATGGGTGGGTTTTGGCGCCAGCCATCTTATGTGGGGGCCTATCTGACTGCAGCCTCTTTGCTCGTTGAGCAAGGGCAGGCACGTGGTAGCTTCGATGAGATAGGATTACCAGCTTTTTATCTTCAGCGTCACGCTGCGGAGTTGATTCTTAAAAGGCTACTGCAGTGGTGTTTTGAGATTATTGAATGTCGGAACCAGATCAAACCTGGGCAGGCTATTATGATTACAAATCGGCATCGCCGTTCTCTAAATAATGAGCATGACCTGCGGAAAATTCTGAATAGTCTGAAAAAGGCAGCCAAGCTAGCCGATGAGAAAATTCCTCCAGAGTGCTTGGCACAGCTAGTTGAAACCATCAGCTCTGTGGAGGCTTCACCGCACTGGTCCCGCTACCGAGTTGATTCTCGCAGCACACAGAAGAAGCTATGGGAAACCACGGAGATAGTTATTCCAGTTGCAAGCCTTCAGACCCAATTGGATCTTGTCGCCAGTGACGTGCTGGCGCGTAGCCTTGAGCAGGAATGTTATGAAAACGAGCTGTATAGTACCTGGGCTGGATTGACGTCAGCCTTAGAGGGATCACAGTAGCCAGCTCAGTCAATCGGCTTGTCGGCTATTCATATCGTACATTGACAGTTCTCACGGGGTTCGTATGGCTGGTCGCCAAAACTGAAACCCTGTAATTTCCGACGCCATCTGATCAATGAATTGATCTGCTGAATTTGTCATGAATTCCGTAATTAACCAGTTCGATGTGCCGTAGAGATGTCTCTCTAGGCCATTAGGATCGTAACGGGCTAATTCGCTCAGCCGATGCATCGCAGCAAATATAATGGTAAGACCGTGGCGCTCAGATGGTGGGTTGCTGCTCAGATTTCGTTTGATGTACCACAAGTCGCGATTCCCAGAGATAGGAACTATGATCCGACGAGTCTTGCTGTGATATGTGCCTAGCCGCTTTTGGGCCAAGAGTTTTTCAGCCTGTGGGGCTTTACCTCGCCACCAATTGAAGCGCTTTTTTCGGCGAATATATGTTCTACCGTCTTCAGTGAACCATTCAAAAGAGTGAGGGATATTTCTGAGCATCCGACCATCTGCATATCTGGGCGACACTTCAGCCTGGAACCAGCATTCACGAGCCTTGGGGTCTGGATGTTTTACGTAGCAAGCACTTTCTAACGGTATGAAGAGCTCTGGGGCCGACCTGAAGGTATGCAAGAATGCTCTATGCACAAAAGGTACATTCCAGAGTAAGTCTTTGAGGTTGTACTTTTCGGCGGTGTGCGTGACGGTGCTTTCGCCGAGATACGTACACAAAGCTGGCAAGATACCGCCAGACTTAAAAGTTATGGCCTCATTAGCCAAGCTAGCCTTGGCTTTTGCTGGCCTATCTCCGGTTACACCATGATTCTCTGCATGTGTGGCGCCTCGAACCACCAGAAGAGCTTTGGTTGCGTTCAAAAAAGAGTAATAAAGGGACAGTGGCGACGCTTCAACATCCATATACTTAGCGGCTTCATGGAACCTTCGTGCCTGTGACCAGAAGGATAGTGCCTCACTCTTATTCTGTCGCTTAAGCCAAAGCTCTACGAAGCTCCATGGATCTCTTGTGAGTACGCTCTCAGATGCGAAGTCAGGGTGGTTGATAGCTTTGTGCATCCATACCCGACGATTGCCAATTTTAATATTTTCTCCAAGCACTTTCGCTCCTTAAGAGGCTGTACTGCGGGATATTAGGCTAAAATCTGTAGTATGTTTGGTCGTCATCAGCCTTAGCGAGCCTTTTAAGGTAGTTTCGTTCTCATTCATTTATGATTTTAGCTTTCGCGGGCCTGTGAACCTCGTCAGTTTGAACCGCCCCGGTTATTCCGGAGACCGGTTTGTTTGAGTCAAGCAGCTTCACCCGACTCTTCCAGTTGACGATAATACGTCCTTTCTCGTTCTGCTGGTGGAACGTTTCCGATGGGTTCCAGCAGTCGGCGGTTGTTGAACCAGTCAACCCACTCCAGCGTGGCATACTCAACGGCATCCAGTCCCCTCCATGGGCCACGATGATGGATCACCTCCGTTTTGAACAAGCCGATGATGGTTTCAGCCAGCGCATTGTCGTAGGAGTCGCCGGTGGTGCCGACTGAGGCATTGATACCCTCGTCAGCCATACGCTCGGTGTAGCGGATCGAGAGATATTGGCTTCCCCTATCACTATGATGGATCAACCCTTGTCTGTGTTTTCGTGCCCACAGAGCTTGCTCCAGAGCGTCCAGCACCAGTGCCGTTCTCATCGACGTCGCTACACGCCAACCCACGATACAGCGTGCATAAACATCGATAACGAACGCAACGTAAACGAAGCCAGACCAGGTAGCGACATAGGTAAAATCGGCTACCCAAAGCTGATTAGGACGCATAGCCGTAAAGTCACGTTTCACTAAATCAGGTGCCCGTTTCTGGCCGGGATCACTGAGGGTCGTGAAGGGGCGTTGGCCTCGCACCACGCCGCGAATTCCTAGGCGGCGCATGAGCCGTTCTACAGTGCAACGAGCAACATTAACGCCTTCACGGCGGAGTTGCCGCCAGACCTTACGGGCACCGTAGACGCAGAAGTTTTCTTCCCACACGCGCTGAATCTCAGCGGTAAGAAACGCATCCTGTCGATACCGGTCTGCCCGCCGTTCAGGATCAGCTTCAAGTGCCTTGTGGTGGTAATACGTCGATGGGGCGATTGGCAGTTGACTACAAATCGACTCGACCCCGAACTGAGCACGATGCTCGTCGATAAATGACACCATCAATTGGGTTTGCGGTCGAGCTCCGCCTGGGCGAAAAAAGCAGCCGCCTTACGGAGAATTTCATTAGCGCGCTTCAATTCGACGTTTTCACGCTCTAGCTGCTTGAGTCGTTCATTTTCAGGCAGGTTAACCGAGCTGTTTTCCTGCGTGAGTTCTGTGCGTTTGCACCAGGCTCTCAAAGTCTCTGGTGTACAGCCGAACTTGCTGGCAATGGAGCAGATCGCCGCCCACTTGGACGGGTATTCGCCTTGCTGTTCAAGGACTAATCGAACAGCTCGCTCCCGGACTTCTGGGGAATATCGTTTTGGTGAGTTCATAACTCCATCCTCTCAAGATATGGAGTCTCCGGTAAAGCCGGGGCGGTTCAGTTTCTGGCTAAGCATCATGCCAGATGTTACACCCACCAAGCCAATCCCTGTTCTGATCGACCAGTCATGATCAAACTTTACTAGCAATAAACCTGTAAATAGCAGGAGGCACATCACTACAATATTGCGATTCCAGTCAAGACGATATGGGCCGAGATCATGACAATGAAAATACTGCTCCTGACTGTCCTTGGCCATTCGAGCGAGATGAGCCTGCAGATCAAGAGTCCTATCGATTTCCTTCCGTGTTCTGGCTGGTCGATGAAGCCGGCGCTCGTAAATCGCCAATCGCACCATCTTTTCATCTGGTAGATGATCTATATTCTGCCAGCTCGTTGTCTTTACGCCGTAAGCATCAAGTATTTTCCTTGCAATGTTCGGACGCCGCAGTACCTGAATGTAGCGACCATCGAGCATTGCTAACCATTCGTCACGTTCATCGCTGGGCTCAATTATCGTAATTCGAGATGGAGCTGGATAATCAGCTTCCTGAACCCACGCTGCTATAGCCGGTTGATCATGCGATCGCATAAAAGCGACCCTGTGTTTTCCCTCATGAGCAATGAATATCCCAAGTGGCTTGTACCAGACATATAAGGCGTTATCCCTTGAGCCAAAGTAGGTCGCGTAGCGCTCGATCCTATTCACCACCTCCTCTGGTGGCACGTTCTCAGGATGCCCTTTGATGCTTGCCCCAATAACATGTTTTGGATCTACAAAGGCTCGATAAGCCTGTCCATTCTGGTCTTCCCAGTTTAAAAAAGGTATCAGCACAGCTATTAATGAATCTGGGTGTAGTGCGCAGGTTCCTCGATCATTGTCCACTATGTCATTAAGCAACGGTTGCCCAATTGTCTTACGTGCGTATCTATCCAGCTCGACCTTAAAAGTAGCAAGCTCTTTAACTACGTCTTCATGACCAATTGAAACAGGTTGCTTGATGAGATTCAGTGGGGGATGGTCGGGTTCAGGCACTGCTGATGACTCCGTGTTGACTGGCTCAGAAAGGTGGGGCTGGTTTGACATAATTCGGGGAGCTATTTGCTCCCCGGGTGTCAGCTGGCTAGGAAGTGCTGTCTCCAAAATGCACTCGAAAGGAGTTTGGGTCCAAGATTCCCCAGCCTTCAAGTGCGTAATAGCCCATTGCACCTTCAGGTGAGCTAGGGTCACGAATAAAGAGGATTTTTACCTTAAACTCTTCCCGGATCGAAGTCAGCTGCCGTTTAACCGTGCCAGCCGGGATGCCCGTAGCTTCAGAGATGTCCTGAAGGCTTGGGCGATCCATGTGGTCAATAGCACGGATAATGTCGTATTTTCGCTGTGTGTCACGCGATAGGCTCGGCATAGAGGTCAGTCCTCACCCTCGACACCAAGTAGCTGAACGTCAGAGACTCTTACCCTCAGTGTGTCTTTTTCATCATTATCTAGTCGAACCCAGCAATAGCCAGGCTCATGATCGATACGATCAGTCTGTAGCATGCCACTACGTTGTGCGCCCTTCACGGTAACGCCTACCACGACCCGAGCCCGGGTGGGCTCCTTTGCCATTACTGGCGCTGGTGTATCAAGTTCGGCGCCAGCAGCCTTTTTAGGCTGGGGTTGCTCAGTATTAGTGGCCGATTTAGGTCTCGGTGGCTTTTCCTGTGCAACATCCCCCTTACCAAGAGAGGAGTCATCTTTCTCGTTAAACTGGGGCGGCATTGCGGGCTGGACATCATCAACAGTGTTCCCCATGCCAGAGTTTCCAGCGGAGGGGGATGAGTCGAATCCGCTCAGTGGTGGCTGGTCATCATTCGTCCCTAGAGCTGGCGCTGGAACCTGAGCCTCCATGGGAACTGTTTCAGGGTCTTCAGCCAGAGTGCCACCCTTTGCCTGTTTCAGCAGCTCACGGCAGGCTTTTCGGCTGATTCCGTCTACTAAGGCCTTTTCGCAAATGCGTTCAGCCTTCTCTGGCGCAATTTGATAAATCTGCCTGAGCGAATTCAGCGATTCGGGGTCAGCCGTGACATCTTCCTCGTATAGCTTCTGTACGCATTCGGGGAGCTTGAGCAGCGATAGGTGCTGCGAGATATAACCACGCGATTTACCTAGACGCTTAGCCACATCGACGGCCTTCCACTTAGCGTCAATGAATTTCTGAATCCCCTTGGCGATTTCCATCGGAGTCAGGTTTTCCCGCTGAATGTTTTCAATCAGCTCGCCGGCTGTTTCGTCCAGCTCCTCCTGGTCCTTTTTGTTGACGATCGCCTCAACCGGCACACCGGCCAGTTTACATGCACGCCAACGGCGCTCACCTTTCTGAATTCGATACTTACCGTTAGCATCCTTAGGAGATACGATGATCGGCTGTTCCTGGCCATGCGACTTAATTGAGTCGGCTAGCTCCTCAATACCGCCGAATTTCTCTCGGACTTGGCCATTTTTCGGCACCACTTCAGCTGTATCCAGCACCAATACTTCCTTGGCGCCTTTAGAGCGGCGTGAGAGGCTTTGCAGGTTGTCTAGTTGTCCTAATGCCATGTCAGCCCACCTTTTCCATGAGTTCTTCGATAACTGCACGGATCTCTTTGCCAGCCTCTCGTGCCGATGTCTTTTTTATGCTCCAAACGGGTACGCCATTGAGGTTGGCCACGTCGAGTTGCCCTCTAACGCCAATCTCAGATTTGTAGACCAGATCCGGCACCGCCTTGCGAAGCTCATCTCGCGTGATCATGTCCTCCTCGAAACCGCGTTTGAGGTTATTGATCACCATCCCGGTGTTTTCCAACTCGGGATTCAGCTCCTCCTGAACGCTTATGATCGTGTTCAGCAGACCCTCTACGCCATCCAGTGCGAAACCACTTACTTGCACCGGACAAATGACATGAGTGGACATAGTGAGTGCAGCTACTAGCTTACGGCCCAAACTAGGGGGGCAGTCGACAAGCACGTAATCGTAATTATCCAGTATGCCGCTAGCCTTCAGGTTTGTGATCGGGTTGACCACACAGTTGAGCGGTAGGGACTCAATCTCAGATAGCTCTGGATCGTTCTTGGTTGTCCAAATCAGATCCATTCCGCGCACGCACTTCATCGGCTGGATTTCATGCATGTTCTCATCGAACAACCGGACTGATGGTGTGCCTGTATAGGTTGCCTCATCGCTCTGGCTCAACCGGCTAGATGTGTTGCCCTGTGGGTCGAAATCAACTGCTAGTACGCGATAGCCCGCCTCCACGAGGTAGAAGACTGTTTGAAGGCAAATGGTCGATTTTCCGACCCCGCCTTTCTGATTGGAGAAACTGATTATTTTGGTCATGGAGTTCCCGGTAGCCGACCTGGAAAAAGACAGGTTGAGAATGTCCTTGTGCAAACGGCGGCGATCCTTGCCAAGTTACGCATGCGAAACATGATAATCCACATAAACTGATACGGCAAATAGTATAAACCGATCTATCTAGCGCATAAAAAAGGCCTGGACAGAGCCAAGCCAAAGACAGGATATGAGTAGGGTTCAGGCTGCTTTAGATGCCTGAACAGCATCCTCAGGGGTATCCTCTAGCGTAGGGACTGATTCACCCCCTAGTAGGGTTATCAGCTCCTCGACAACGGCCGCAAGAGCTGGGATGTGAATATGGGCATCCGCATCAAACCTTGATGCTTCATCATCACCCGAATCAGCATGCTCAAGCAGTGCATCATCGAATTTGATCTTCTTTAGGCCTAGATCATCCTGAAGCTGCATCGCCAGTTGACCTGTCCGAGCAATCGAAAGGGCTGAACAGATGCGGCCTCCATCAAGGTGCTGCTGTATCTCGTCACTATCGAGATCGACCTCCGAAACCTTAATCACACCATCATTGCCAGAAGGCGATTCGAGCTGGCAGAACTCTCCAAGAGCCCAGCCTTCAGCACGCTCAGTCGAGGCAGCCAACCAACGGGTCATCAAAGCTGTTGGACGATCGCTAGTTGCCATTGGCGTGACTTTGAGCGATCCCAGTGTAAGGCGCAACAGATCGAGTGCTTCTTCTGCTTTCTTACGACTGGCAGCGTCAATGAGTATCCATTTACGCCTGATGTCGATAGCCATCAGAAAATGCCCGGTTCGCTTCAGGGAGGTGGGCAGTAGCTCTTCGTATACCTGCTCTTTGAGCAATTGTTTCTCCGCACGGCGCAGGTGACTTCCTGAGGCCTTCTCCATTTCAGCCGCCCTCTCCTCCACCAGCTATTTGACCGCGGCTACTGGGAGCAAACGCTGCTACTGCCGAAAGCGAAGAATGAGATATTGAGACTGGAGTGTGTATGCCAATACTTCACCGCAAACAGCCGACCACCCTACCCTTCGAGCCTCTGTGGGCGCGCAGGCCCTGGAAAGTTTTTTTCGATGAGGCTGGTCATTTCGTCAGCCCCAAAGAATGAGCTATGTGCCCTATATGACAGTGCGTTGTCGAACACGATTAGGCCCTACGATCTTATTATTTTAGGCAAGGGAGCATGGTATTTAAATGGTGAAATAATAGATAACGGTATAACTCCCCCCCTCCCCTAGGCGCTATAGTAAACTGGCCAGTCATTTACCTCGGATAGTCAAGCGCTTCAACACCCAAGGCCTCTCGGAGAAAGGTGTTGGCTGCCCTCCTCCCAACGTTATCTCTTTGCGGATAGTCGCTGATTCAGCCGCATTGTTCCAACACAGCTGGTATGCCGCGAGGACGGGTTGGTAGTCGACCACTCCGCCCTCACGGAGGCAGCGGAGTATGAAGCGCTGATCTTCTTTGGTAAGGGGAAGCTCATTCAGCTGGTCCAGTCGGTTATCATTGCTATCCATATTATATCTATGCCAGACGACGAATTATATTAAATTCAAGCAGAATGAAACATTTAGTGTTTGCCACTTGACTAAGGGATGTACAACCGTTGCCCATTGCCACTATAGCTGGCGCTTATAGTCTCCCGAGCTGTATGGCCATAATCCACGACACCATGAACCGCCTCTTCCATCCGCCAGTGATTTCCATCCCGCGGGGCGAGGCTAACTCTCGCCAAGCCAGGGGGAAGCCTTACAGTGAAACAATGTAGATGGATGTCATCCAGGCCTTCAATCATCTTGAGATTGATCTCATCAATCTGATCCGTCTCGACCGCATACACTGTGTAGCTCCCATCCAGGCCAAGCTGTTCCTTGGCCACGGTGGTCAGCAATTCATCGAACTTCAGAGGGGCATCTGAAATGACCTTGGTATCCTTCACCTTGTCCCCACTGAGTGCCACCGTTCGGGCTGTTTATGCTATGGTCTGTCAGCAAGCATAGGCGCCGCCCATCGACCCATAGCTCTCGAAAAATACCCTCGTGGGTATACACACCTACAAGCACATCTAAAGGCTCTTCGTAGTACGTGGATGAAGGTGCCAGGGTGCTATCGTTGAATGGCTCTTGACGGACTTGTAACGCTACAGCAGTTTGCCTGGCCAGCGGCACGCTCTTGTTCTTCATGCCCCATTTCCATGAGACACGATCTTTAGGCTTGAAACGCTCGTGCGATTGCTCTTCGTTTAGGAGATCCAGTGCCAGGCTAATTGTCATCTTCGTGATAGCTGGGTCACTTGGATCAACTTGGTCAGCATCCATCGACTGCTTACGCAGGCCGGATATTACGCGCCCCAAAGAGGCGAGCCAACTTTTGTTGCCTTGCTTCATGCATCTATCCTCGGAGTCTTTCTATTCCGCCCGACAGCCACGGCCACACCTATTAATGTCCATGCAGCAAGTAGCGTAAAACCTAAGTGGAGGAATGCTCCGTAAGGCGGTCCCAATTTGACAGAGAGATAAAGAGACGCACCAAACGCGATGAGCCACCGGAACCAATAATCAACTGACCTACTTGCGACCCAGCGCGCCTGCTCAAGCGTCAGAGGACGGTGCAGCCAGCGAAAGGGGTAAAGGGTCTTCTCCCGTGTACCACGGCCTACCTTGAGTGGCTGACGTGGAAATAGACGGTTCACGGCGAACTGCGGAAACATTCCTTCGATTGCTCGCCGCATAATACTAACAGTGCGTTGGTCTTGTAGAGACATGGGGTGCCCTCTAGCTGGGCGCCCGGACTGCCGGAGAGGGAGCCAGGGCGCATTTCTTCAAGGTGCAATAAGGTTACAGGCTACGGATTTCAGCCGCACGAAGAGCACCACGCATGATATGAGCTTCACCGTTCTCATCCTTGTAGAGCGTATTCGGTGTAGACCGGATACCCAGCTGCTGGATCAGGTTGCTGTTCTCACTCACGATGTTCATAGCTTCGGCGCTCGGGGAGCCAGACACACTGCCGCCTCCCTCAAATGTGGCCAGCACTTCGGTAGGGTTCTCGGCGTCGACTATTTGTGCAGCCTGGTGGAGCGAGCCCTCGCCCATGAAGCCTACCGGAATCCAACGGATGGTGACTTCATCCAGAACCGCCCGGGACTCTTGATACATTTTCTGGCAGTAACCACATTGAGTATCAAAGACGACATACAGAACCTTGTCGCCGCTCCCCTCTTCAACGTAGAAGGCATTTTCCTCAACTTGCGCAAGCGCTGCGGCCTCATCCTCATCTGTAAATCCGTTGTCCTGAGAGGCAGCTCGCTTCGGCATGCTGGCCAGCGGGCTATTCTCCATGTGCTGCTCCATGTGAGCCTGCGTCAAGTTTTCGCCACCCTCGCCCAGAATCATCCCGATAAAGGCATGCGTACCATCCTCAGTGGTATAGATCACATTAGTGTCGTTCTCGACACTAATAACCCAGCCATTGATGCCATCTAGGCCGGTATCGAATGTTTTGTCGACCTTGGCTCCAGGGATGCCCAAATCGGACACGGCCTTGGGAAGCTCTAAGCTGGAGCCGGCATTGTCGTCATTGGCGACGGTAGTTCCCGCGAAAAGTGCGGAGGCGACTGCAACAGCGGAGGCGATCAGGGTAAGGTGTTTCATCAATAAGCTCCTTGAGCAAAGTTAAGCGCCAGTGGTGCTGGCGTAGTCTTCGCCATGCAGGGCATGGCCACATCAGGTTCTAATCATCTGCTGTTTATGGCAGCAGCTCTTCAATTCCCGCCTCGCGCTGCGAATCGGCACGCTCACGCGCTTGCTGGTTAGCACGACTGACCAGCTCTCGAGCCTCCTCATAAAGGTTCGATGCGCTGTAAGTGGTGTCTCCATGACGATCAAGACTTGTCTCGATCGTGGGGGCATCTGTTGGCAGGCCTAAACCAGCCAGTACGGTGTCAGTGATGTCAGGAATAGTGCCGTCCAAGACGGCTGCTTGACGGACGATGACCAAAGCGCCATCTGCTGCATCAACGATCGCTGGGCGAACGCCATTGTCGACGCGAGCCAATGTGGATACGGCTGAATCTCTTGCCTCACCGTCCCCTAGCAGCTCACTGGCTGCTGCACGGCGAGCATTAACGTATTTGGCCGTATCGAATGTCACCACGGCTGGTGATTCAGCGTTTGACGAGGCCCATGGGAGGTCTAAGGGAATGACGGTTATAGCGAACGCCATCGCACCCAGCACACCACCTGCCAAAGGCAATACCCTAGCCAAGGGGTGCTGAAATCGGGATCTGGTTTTTTGGTCTGTCTCGCTCATGTGCCTGCCTATCGTCTACGCATGAAAAAGCCCCAGGAATAAACCAGGGGCTGTGAATAGAACATCAAAAGGGAAATTCCACTCCTTCGTCTCCATCACCTGCAGCACCAGCGCTACGCGGATCACGGAGGATGCGGCAAGTGTCCACCATAAGGTTGGTATACACAGTGCCGTTATCAGCCTTACGGAAGGACAATTCGCCCTCGACAAAGACCAACTGACCGCGCTTCAAGCGATCCTTCATAACCTCGGCGAAGCGACCACCAAGGATGCAGTTAAGCCACATCGGATCATCACCCACTTTCTTGGCCATGTTGATACCGAACCGAACGTAAGTTTTGCCATTGCCGTTGGTCCGAACTTCTGGTTCGCCAATGTGACCAATCTGTAGAATCTGTCCCCACATGTTCAAATCTCCTCTCTCTCACATTCCCAACGTAATGGGTCTCGTTGGGGGATAGGGGCGCTACTGACACTAAGGAGCGAACCTGGGCGGTTTATTTTCCTAACGCATGAAAAAGCCCCCTGACTCAGATGAGTCGAGGAGGCTTTGAAGTGGTCACCTCGGGAGGTGACGAACGATTCTTGCCTTGGGCTGGAGATAACTCCAGTGCGCCAAGTTAAGGAGGAAGTTACCAAAAGCTCTCTTGGTGAAGCTCACAATGAATGTATCTTCGGCGCTCTCTATGGCCTGTAAAGTGCTTTCCCGATGCAATTTGCGATCAGGGCGACGCACCTGGATGACAGGTCCATCCTCGACAGAGAAAGCGAACCCCTCAAGCTCACCAAGCGAGAAGACCTCGAAGGCCACATTCACATCCGTTCCCAAGTCAGCCATTTGACGTGGCGTTGGCTGGCGCCAGCGGCGACCGGCCTCACGAGGCAGAATGAAAAGAGAGCCTTGCGCTGAGTCGATGGCAAACGCCACCTTATCAGCACGGAGGTCATCTAATTGCAGCCCGCCGAACTCACGACCAAAAGCTATGGCATCTTCTTGATTAATAATCAGCTCAATATTCATGTCGCTCTCTCCTCTCATTCCTGCGATGCAGGTCTCAAAAGGAGATAGGGCGGGGACTGCCATAAGTGGACAGCTAGAGCGCCTGTAAAATGTTTCGCATGCAGAACATCCCTAGGCTGTAGAGGTAGTTTTTTACGGGGTTAAGAAAGGGCAAGCGACAGAATAAAAAAGTTCATCGCATTTTGCCGGGATATGCGACTTTGATCTTCAGAAAGAAATACGCCGTGTCCCGGTAGCCGTAAGCCATTCGCTTGATGACTTTGATGTGATTGTTCATTCCTTCCAGGGCGCTGGTGTTGAGTCGATAAAGGGCACTGGCAACGATACCTTCTAGGTGCTTGGCGAAAGCAACCAGCGACTTGAGCCCACTGTCGATGGCCATTCCAAACTACGCTTTACAGCGTCGGCGGGCCTCGGCTTCACTAGGTGCGTACCATAGCTCTTTGAGTTAGCTCTTAAGCAGGTAGACCGTGGTCAGCGGCTCTTTGGCGGCTAGCAATACATCCAACTTGACGGCCTGCTCAGGGTCCAGGTTGGTGCGGTTGCGCAGGAGCAACCAGCGACTGCGCTTGATCACACGCCGGCCAGCATGGTTCTCGCGTAGCCGGTTTGCCTGATAGACCCGCACCCGGTCGATCACCTCGCGACCGAACTTGGCGACCACGTGAAACAGGTCGTAAACGACCCTGGCTTTTGGGCAGTGTTGCTTGGCTTCCATGTCCATTGCCGTATTCATGCCCATGGCGACCGCTTCTTTTTGCTGACAGGTATCCCTGTCCAGCCATTCGAAGGCAGCGCATGCGCATGAACGCCCCTCGCCGACCCACAGGACTTGCTGTGTGTCGGCGCAAATAGCCACCATGGCATAATGGTTCCCCTTGTGCAGGACAAACTGACGCCGCACCCGGGTCAGGTCTGCCTGGGCTGTCTCATGACTCAGGCGCCGATGATCCATAGTCTTGACCGTATACCATTGAAGCCCCACCAGCTCGGCCACATGCTTGATAGGTGAAAGTCGAACCAGGGTTTCGACCCAGCTCACCATGGCGCAGGTCAGTGGCTGACGTCCGGCTAGCCAGGCAATACGCTCTCATCGGGGGCCGCAGGCCGGACGACGTACTCGGCGCACAGGGATGTCTAGCCATACGCGATACTGGAACAGGTCGCGCTCACGCACACGGCGATAACTGACATCATGAATGAGCCAGGTGGATTGGCCACAGCGACTGCAGCAGGGCGGGTGTGAGGCGGTGAGTTTGAGCTTGATCAGCAGGCCATTGGCGCCGAGTGATTCATAGCAAACCAACTCGAAGTCTTCCCAGAACAAGGTAAGCAAACTAGCATCCATGGCACGGCGGTGGTCTGGTTGGGACATTTTTTTGGCTTAAACCTTTCTACCGCCGTCATTCTCGTTTACGGGTGCTATCCTGCAGTGAAACCTGAAAATGGTTTGGAACTCTTATCCTCAGTTGCCAAATAAAGATCTCAATGCTTAGGCATGAGGTCTAGCCATCTCAAGTTGCCGCTATCAGGCTCTCCTAGAGCATCGAGCCTATGTCTGAGGCCCCCGTTGGGTAGGCAAACATTGTCGTATTGAGGTCCGTGGTGGTGAGCCCATGACGAATGGCCAGCGCGAATACGTTGATGACTTCATCCACGTTGGGGCCGACGAGATGAGCGCCCAGTACCTTATCTGTCTCTTCTTCGATAAATATCTTGAAGCCATAGACCGGCTCGGCGGCCTGACGGGCGGTAAACCAGTTGTGTGTGTGTTGACTCGAGACGCGGAATTTCAGCCCTTGCTCACGGGCCTGCGCTTCGTCGAGACCGGCGGAGGCGATAGGCGGAATGGTGAAAGCGACACTCGGCACCCCTTTATAATTCGGTGTGCTACGTTTGCCATCGATCAGGTTGGCGGCCACCACCTTGGCATCGTGACTCGACACGGGGGTCAGGGGCGGCCCCACCTGGGCGGCATCGCCTGCGGCATAAACGGCGGGGTTCGAGGTACTTTGCAGATGCTCATTTAGCGATAACCGCCCCTTCTCGGTCTCGATACCGGCCGCTTCCAGGTTGAGGGCCTTGAGGGCTGGCTTTCTTCCGGCCGCGTGCACGACTAGGTCTACATCAACCGTGCCGGTCTCGCCATTCGAGGAGGTGCGAACACGATAGCCGGAGGCCGTCTTTTCGATGGCGTCCACGTTGGTCTGGGTTCGCACATCAATGCCCTGATCACGGAAGGATTCCATGAGCCAATCGACCAGGTCCGGATCGAAGGGCTTGAGCATCCGCTCGCCGTGCTGTAGGACGGTGACTTGAGCTCCAGCCCGGGCAGCCAGGTGAGAAAACTCTGCGGCAATATAGCCCCCGCCGACCAGGGCAATCCGCGGCGGCAAAGTAGCCAGTTCCAGAAATTGTTCGTTGTCTATGAGGTGTTCTTCGCCTGGAATACCCAGGGTGGCTGGCTCGGCTCCCGTGGCAATCAGGATATGCTGTGCTTCAAGTACCTGGTCCTCAACCTCTAGGCGGTTGGGGCCGGTAAAACGCGCCTGTCCATGGTAGGTATCGATGCCCTTGTCGCTGAACATGGCCTGGTGTTTTTCAGGCACAGGATCGGTAAACTCTCGCTTGAAGCGTAGCAGCTCGGCCCAGTCGATACGGACCTCTCCCTCCACGCCCTTGCCTTGCATGCGGTGAGCATGGTCCAGCGCCTTGGCCCCCTGGATCATCATCTTCTTGGGGTCGCAGCCGCGCAGGGCACAGGTGCCCCCAAAGGGGCGGGAGTCGATGATCGCAACACGCCAGTTGGCGGCTTGGGCACGCATGACGACTATTTTAGCGGCGGTGCCGGTACCGATAGCGACGAGATCGTAGGATGCTGCCATCTTGTTTACTCCTTTGCGTAGCGGCGACTTGGTAGCCGCTAGTCGCCGCGTTGAAGTCATCGCTGTCCAGGCTTCGTTCTACCGTGGCCCGAACAGCGATACCCTGGAAATGCGTTATTCCCCTCTGAACCGTGCCACTTATTCGGGGATCAGTGGCATGTCTTTCGGCTCCACGGTGGGCAAGGGGGCCATTAGCTTTTTCTCTACCGCGATTTCATGGAATGTGACATGCCAGCGGTTGGCCCGGTGATAGTTTCGAATGAAGGCGTCCCGAATATCCGTGCGCTGGCTCATGCTGGCGTAGTTGTGCCAGAGCGTCATGAACGCACGCGCCGCGAACCACTGGGCATTCACGATCATCCGGTCATTGGCGACACAGGTATCCTGATCGGGCACCTAGTCAGGGCTCATGGTTTCTTCAAGCGGCGCCGGCAGGGCGTAACCGCCAACTTCCAGAATCTTCTTCATCTCATGGATGTTGGGGTTGCATACATCCTCAAGGTAGGTCTTGATCGCTTCCTTGATTTGCGAGTCTTTCGTCGCGGCGAGGTACAAGTTGCACTGCCCCATGCAAACGACTTCACGCCGAAAGCCCTCGACGACGGCCACGTACTCGCTTGCGGAGAGGCTGTTTCTTCCCGCCCCCGCTTGAGCATAGTAGCGTTCGGCGTAGTCACTGTAGGACGTGCGGCCTTCGGGGCGGCCTATTTCCACTTCAGACATCGTCGTTGCCTCCTTTCATTGACATTGGAGAGCCTCTTGCTCCGATAAATCAACGGCCATCCTGCAGGTATTCATGGGAGCGAGCTGGCAGGGATAGGCCCTCCTCACTCGTTGGCGAATCTGAAAATCCTGACCTTGCTGACTTCAACGTAGACCTGTAGTTATTACAGGGACAAGGTGGTTGTTGTTTATGTCTGGTAACTGAAGAAGCCAGCCTGCCCAAGGTCGACTCGGTAGCCTTGTGGGCAGGGGCAGACTTTGTCTGGCTCGCCTCACTTGCCTGGCCAGGAGGTCGGGTGCAGTTCCAGAACTGTGTCACGAACCCCGGCCTCCTTGACCGAGGCAGCGCCGCCAAGGCGCATTGGTTGCGACCGAGGACAGGCTTGAAGCAGTACGCCGGACGCAATCCGCATGGGTGCCGTCACGCTACCTTATTCGTAGAGCTGTATATGCAGGGCACGGTTGATCAGCGCAAGATGGGTAAAAGCCTGCGGGAAGTTGCCAAGGAACAGGCCCGTCGTCGGATCGCTCTCCTCGGCATAGAGCCCCGCATCGTTGGCGTTGGCGTTGGCCAGTAACCGCTCGAACAGGGCGCGAGCCTCCTCGGCTCGACCAAGCATTAGAAGTATATCGACCAGCCAGAAACTACAGATCAGAAACGCATCTTCGCTGCCGGAAAGCCCATCCGAAGCCAGGTAGCGGTGTACGACATCGCCATGACATAGGTGCTCTTCCACTGCTGCAGCCGTCAGTTCAAGTACGGCCTTGTCGATAGGAATGCCCATCAATGGGATCAACAAAAGCGCGGCATCGAGATCGTCATGACCGAAGGCCTGCGTGAGGTAGCCGCCACTGAGCTTGATCCCCTGAGTCACGATGGCCTGAAATATGCCATCTCATGCCAGTTCCCAGGCGGGCTGAGGACCCAGCAGGCGCAGTGTGCGGTCGAGTGCGACCCAGGCCATGGTATTTGTAGACGTGATGACGCGGTTCCCCACGCATTTCCTAGATCCCTTGATCGGGTTCGTGCCAGTGGGCGGCGACATGATCGGCCATTTCTCGAACAAGGGTCGCCAACGTCACATCAAGGCTTGTCACCCCGCGCAGCAGGACAGTTGTTTGACGTCCTTGGTAAAGGTCTGGGCACAGAGCTTGAGCCCCTCGACCATAGTCAAGTAAGGAAAAAGCTCATCAGCGATGTCTTGTACCGTCATCCCGGCACGCAGGGCCATGACCGCCGTCTGAATGAGCTCGCCGGCTTCGCCGGCCACGGCCTGGACCCCGAGCAGGCGCCCGCTGTCGCGTTCGGCGACGATCTTGATGAAGCCGCCGGTCTCAAAGTTGACCAGCGCACGGGGCACGTTATCCAGGGTCAGGGTCCGGCTGTCGGTAGCGAATCCTTGAGCCTCGGCCTCGGCTTCGGACAAACCGACGGTTGCGATCTGCGGGTCGGTGAAGACCACCGCCGGCATGGCACTCAAGTCCAGGCGCGCCTCGCCCCCCGTCATATTGGTGGCGGCGCGGCTGCCGCCCGCAGCGGCGACATAGACGAACTGCGGCTGGTCGGTGCAATCCCCAGCGGCATAGATAGTGGGTACGGTGGTACGCAGAGAATCATCGACCAGAATCGCTCCGCGGGCAGTCTCTACGCCGATGGCGTCAAGGTTCAGCGTTTCGATATTAGGCGTGCGGCCCGTCGCGACCAGCAGCTTGTCGGCCTTGATGCCCCCCGTGTCCGTCGTGAGCACGAACTCATCATCGGTATGCACCACCTGGCTGATCTGGACGCCTCGTAATACATCAATGCCCTCGGCCTGGAAAGCGGCTTCCAGGGCCTCGCCAATGGCCGGGTCCTCGCGGGAGAACAGGCGGCTACGCGCCAGGATCGTCACTTTGCTGCCCAGCCGCGCGAAGGCCTGGGCCAACTCCACCGCGACCACCGATGCCCCGATCACCGCCAAACGCTCGGGAAGGGTGTCGCTGGCCAGGGCGTCGGTCGAGGTCCAATAGGGCGTGCCAGCCAGCCCCGATACCGGTGGAATGGCGGGACGCGCGCCGGTCCCGATGAAGACACGATCGAAAGCGACCTCGCGCTCGCTGCCATCGTTCTTGTCAACAATCAGGGTCTGGGCATCACGGAAGCGGGCCCTGCCGCGGATAACCGTAATGGCCGGGTTGCCTTCTAGGATGCTTTCGTATTTACCGTGACGTAACTCTTCCACACGGCTCTGCTGCTGGGCCAGTAAACGGCCACGATCAATGGTTGGTGCCGTTGCCGTGATGCCGTCATCGAACGGGCTTTCGCGGCGATGATGGGCAATATGCGCGGCACGGATCATGATCTTAGAGGGCACGCAGCCGATGTTGACGCAGGTACCCCCTATGGTACCTTGTTCGATCAGGGTGACACGGGCACCCCGCTCGACACTTTTCAACGCCGCTGCCATGGCAGACCCGCCACTGCCGATCACGGCAATATGTAGACCCTGTTCGCTGCCTCGGTCACTGCTGGCTCGCTCTGTGGCCTGCGTCAGATCGGCGCCGTAGCCCTTGGCACGGATCGTCTCAAGCAGACGCTCGGTACCCACCTCGCCCGGGCGCATTATTACCGCGCGGCCCTGGTCATAAGAGACCTCAGCCTCGACCCCGGGCAGTGCATTGAGCGCCGCCTGAGTCGAGTCGGCGCAACTCGTGCAGGTCATGCCGGTAACTGTAATCGTGGTTTGCATAAAAATTCCTCGGTAATCCTTTCGCACAACTCCCGCAGCCCTCGATGAACGTGGGCTAGGTGGTTACTGGGCTTGTTTAGTTTTCTCGGAGGCCAGGCGCGACGGATAGCCCGCATTGGTCGTAGCGGCGGTCAAGTCCGCCACGCTCGCCTCGGCATCTTCGAAGGTCACGGTGGCGCTTTTTTCCTCGTAGGAAACCGTGGCGTTCTCCACACCGAGCACTTGATTGAGCGCTTTCTTGACGGTGTAGGGACAGGTCGAACAGGTCATATTGTCAACAGCCAGGGTGACGGTCTGTTGAGCGGCGAAGGCCGTCCCGGCACTTGCCGCGGACAAAAAAAGCGTACCGATCAAGGTGCTAAATTTCATATAAGAAAGACTCCAGGAAAATTTGAAGGTGTATTAGCCAAGGAACAGCGGGGCGATATACGGCCAGGCAAGCACCAACACGACGAGTGCCGTCGCACCCCACAACGCTATCTTGATCACTCGCTCGGCAAGCGGCGTGCCGCAATAGCCATCCACATCACAAGCGTTGGCCCGGCAGGCGCTCTTGGGCTTGCGATAAACCTTATAAAAACCGATACCGAGCATTGCCAGGGTGAAGGCGAGAAAGAGCGGCTGGTAGGGCGCAAGCGCCGTGAGATTGCTCATCCAGGCCCCGCCGATGCCCAGTGAGAGAAATACCACCGGCAGAATGCAGCAGGCGGAGGCGAGTATCGCGCCAATGACACTACCGCTTGCCAGTAGGCCTTTGCGCCCTGATCGGCTCGTCGTGGTTTGCTCGCTTCGATCAAGCGTCTGGTCTTTACTGTCTTGCATAGTGATTCTCTTGCAATTTGGGTATTCATAGCTACTGTAGCCCCTGTAGCTACTACAGGATCAAGAGGAAAGTAGGCCATGCCATTACGCCGAGGGGAGCTAGCCAGACGAGCCGGTTGCAACATCGAGACGGTTCGGTACTACGAGCGCATTGGGCTTATGCCGAATCCGCCCCGAAGCGAGAACGGCTTTCGTAGCTATGAAGAGCGCCACCTCACACGGCTGACGTTTATCCGCCGAGCGCGCGAACTGGGATTTACGCTCGAAGAGGTGCAGGACCTTCTACGACTGGTTGATGGCGGGCATTACACCTGCGCTCAGGTACAGGAGCTTGCACTCAGGCATACCGACGATATCCAGCGCAAGATAAATGACCTGCATCGCATGCAACGCGCCTTAAAAGAAATGTCGGCCCAATGCAGCGGAGAGGAAGTTCCCAAATGTCCCATCATAGAAATTCTTTCTGAGACCTCTTAGCCGAATACCTATTACTGCGGTGTGGTTCATCTTTTACCTCTTCGCATCAGAGCGGCTTAAGGCAATCTCTGTGATTGACGTCCTCCTTCTCTTTCTCGCTGATCGGCGAAGAACCATAAAAAAGCCCCTGACCGAAAGGTTCAGGGGCTAGTGAATCATGTAGGTCTAATTGAGCAGCGTGTCACGACAGTCTGGGAAATCCCGCGGTACTCGCCGTGTTCCTTGACTCGCCCCTTCAGTACAACCTTACTCCCCTCAAGGGCCTTACCTGTTTTCCAGACAATGTACCGACCTTCGGGGTCGCAGAATATGTGCTTCCACATCAGCTCCCATCGCGTATCTGATGAAAAGGACCGCTTACGCACAACTTCCATCTCCAACTGATCGCCAGGACCTCCAGCATAGCCGAGAGCCATCATTGACTCGGTGTTAACAGCTGACTCCTCATGTCGATCGTAGGCAGTGACAGCCGCCGTCATAACGCCGACTCCGCGTTTAAGCTTAACCAAGTCGAAACGAGCATGATGAACAATCATCGTCTCGAAATCGTTATGCTCAGTCTGCAGAGGGATCACTTGCCGTGCCCAAGCTATTACCGCATCAGCCTACGCCACGTCCTCAGAGACACACGCCTTCATTCGCTTGCTGACCATCGGGACTGAACGAGCCATCTCACCCACAATTTCTGCTGTGGCCAGGTCGCCAGTTTCTTCTGCTCGAGCACGAGACACGAAGCCTCGCTCCCGAATCTGCCTTACTGCCGCGGCAACCAGCCATCGCAGCTCGACAACAGCATCTGGAGGGCGACCGCCGCATATGCCCACCTCATCGATCTCTTCCATCATATTGATAACAGAGACCAATAGTTGAGCACGGGCCATCATCGACTCAGCGCCTTGGTGGCCAAGATAGTCCTTGAGGCATGTCTTTCCGACCTCTAGGACAACGCCAATTGCCATCTCTTCCATCAGAAAGAGATAACGCCGCTCACGCCGTTTGTTGCAGTGGCTGCAGTCGCCCGTGGCGTCGCCCGATCTGTATGGCTCGGGCAATCGGCTATATGCCCACTCCAAGGGAGTGCCCCGTGCTGCCTGGTTCGCTGCCATGTCGATTCGCGCCAGCAAGCGATACCCGTCCAGCTTCGGAGGTTCGCCACTGACTGCGACTTTCACGGCAACGATCTGCTCCAGCTTAAAGTGCGACAGTCGATCTTCAAGATCCAACTTCTCACGAGCCCAGGGCTTTACAGCCTCTTCCAGCACGTTGATCTCGAAGGACGCCATGCCAAGTTTCTTTGCCTTGCGATCGAGCCGTTCTACCATTTCGCGCAGTGCGGGAAGTTGGCACTTCGGTATCCAGCAGGTGGTCTTGTCTGTCTGTGTCGTCATGATCCTTACTCCTCTCTCATTCCTGCGTAAATGCAGGACTCAAGATGAGGTAGGGGAGTAACTGACGAGCTAAGTGTTTCGCACGCGAAACAAAGAGGGTTCATAGTACTGTCGCTATGGCTGTGTCAGGCAGCGCATTTCGTCCTGTGACGAGAAAGGGTGAGCAACTGCTGTAGCCGAGAGGCCTGCCGATGCAGCCTTTGGGCTGTCGAAAAATTGTCCCATCCTGACTGAAAGCTACCCTCTCGATTCAGCTCCTCAATCTGAACTGCCGTTTCGGTCCATTGGCTAGGAGGCATTGTGTCCACGAGCCAGCCCCCTCGTTCGTAAAGGTCTATAACAACCCCACCACTATTGCAGATACGCATGATCAAAGGCCTAAACAATCCTTCATATACGTCTTCGGCTTCACTCGATGCCTGATAAAACTCAGCAAAACCAGCCTCAGCCAGCTCACGCAGTTTGTAATACTCAGTGTATGGAGGTACAGCCACAGAACGTGAGGTTTCCTTCTCAAAGAATGCGAGCCCTGGCGCGTGATCGTACATGTTCATCTTCACCTCACCCTCAATGGTGATCGAGGCGCCGGTTGCGGGCAGCACATTAGTGCCGAACGCTTGATCAAAATAGCCGGCCAAACTAGCAGCGATATTTTTCTGTAGCTCTCGAAGAAACAAGCGGTCTTCATGCGTTAAGTCAGTCATAACGGCTTCCATTTGGCTAAGGTGAGTTTCAGTATCGGGGGGGAGGGGAGGGTGATGCAAAGGGGCTTCATGAGGTGAACACGAACACGGCCAAAGCCTCAGGAAGTGATAGGGCTTGTGTGTCAGGTGGTATAGCGCGGCTGGCGCCAGCGTGAAAAAGCCCCATGCTGAGAACAGCAGAGAGGGCTTGAAATACTACGCGAGCACTACAGCATCATCCAGGTGGCGGGCCTGAAGCCTTACCAAGCTGGACGAGCCATCTGGCCTGAAAACATTGCGTTTGCGCGGCAAGTCCACCTTGGTGAATGTGTCGCACTCCAGGCCTCCAACGAACCGTACTGTGTACGGTAGTTTTATCCGATCGCCATTTTGCAGACGCACACGCTGCTTTTTCGATTCAGCATGCTTTAGGCATCTCTCACGCCATTCGCTGGCATACTTCAGTCCGACTCCCACTACTACCCCCAACTGCTCCAGCTCCTCAAGCGGAGATAGCAGTTTGAGAATCGATGCAGGGCACTGTGACAAGGCTGGCCCCATGGTTTCATCCATCGACTTGTAGCAAAACTCTCCCTGCGAACAGCTAGTTTTCACGACCGCCGCTATCGTGTACTCAATAGACGCATGATCCGTGGCCTCTCCCCTCCGCTGGACCTTAATCGCAGCGTAATAGGTAGAGCCCACGAAACTCGACTTCAGCACTTCGTTAGATCCATCCTGGTTGGTGTATTCCTTGTCCAGGTAGGCTTTACGGTCGGACGGCTTTGGTACGCATAAAGTACCCATAATCTTACTCCTCTCTCATTCCTGCGGTATTGCAGGTCTCAGGAGGGGATAGGGGTGAAACTGACAGAAAATGTTACGCATGCGAAACATAGCGTCTAGCTCCCATTGCAGTGCCATATAGGATCGAAGCCGCAAAATCATGATCCTGGCTCATGGGCATCATAAATAGAAAAACCCCCAGGCAGCACAAGGCTGACTAGGGGCTTAGAAAGAGGAGTGATAACTGCGCGATCGCGTCAGTCCTCCTCGGGTAGCATGATCGTTATCACAGGCTTAGGGGTATCCCCAGGACCTATAGTCATAACAACATGTTTTGGCACAACGATAGAGCCGGTTTCGGATTGCTCAATCACATCAACGATGAAGTCGATATATCTCTCGTTGCGCTCTCTCGCAGCAGCCTCAAGGGCGACAAGCAATACATCGCCTAACCGCTTATCCTCTTGCTGCTGCATCTCATGAGGGCTTCTACCGTCATGCCACGCCACCAAAGCCTCCCAGGCTGCAGCAGTCATGGCAACAGGCACCTTGAAACCCATCATGTTGCCGGCGGCGTGCTCAGCACGTTCGCTGACATCTACCAAATTGCCATCTTCGATGGCATCCGCACGGGAATAGCTATGGATCATGTCAGTTTCATCAAACATGAGCTGTAGCCCCCTGTTGGCGTGACGCCAAAAAAGCAGCCATTGGGATGGGTGTAACCTCAGGCCCAGTCGGCAACTTCCAGGCGCTCTCACGTCTAACAACGCGAGCCAGTCGATCAGCAGCAAAGCATAGCCCCCAGCGTTCATTAGAACGCTCAGACAAGCCGCTTGGTTCGTGCGTAACCTCCCACATCCAGTCAGAATCCACATCCACACATGAGCGGACTTTGAACACCTGCTCGCTTATTCGCACCCTCCGGCTCAGACCTTCAACGCCTAAGTATTCACCGAAGTTACCGCCGCGACGGCTGTAGATGATCGTTTCCAAACGCTCGCCAAATGTTTCCATTGGGATTCTCTCTCTTCTCTCTCTCACATTCCTGCAAAGCAGGTCTCAAGAAGAGATAGGGGCCTTGCTGACGTTGAAAAGTATGGTATTGGTAGCCCCCTACCTGTTTCGCATGCGAAACAATCAATTCAGGAGATGCCTATGGTCGGTAAAGCAACAGCCCAGGACAGCACTACTGAGGGAGCGCCCAGAGAGAATCTGCGTGTTATCCAGGTTCGCCACCGAGAGACACCCAACAGCGAGACCCCAGACGCGATTTTGATGATCCAGCGGATAGAACAAATTGTTGGCCAGGGCGCTCGACTCACGCTTAGAGTCAAACGGATCGATACCCAGCGGCCTCCTGAGGGAAATGAACTCGAATGGTCAGCTGCATATTCGCCTTCAAGCTCAACAGATAGGGAGCGGGTCAGACTCACTCACGGTGAATGCAGAGGTCCCGCAGATATTCAAATGATTCTTAACGGTTTACGCGGGTTTCGTATCGGCACCTACCTGATGGCAGAGATCGTCACTTGGGCCAGGCAGTGGCCGTTGGCAGAGGTAATGAAGATCGAGCTGTCGTGGCAAGATGAAAAGCCAGGCGCACACGATGGAAATAACAAGGTTAGGCGTGATCGGTTCTATGAGCAGTTCGGTATTGAATTCATCCCTAGTGAAACCGAATCGCAGATAACCGCTCGATCAAAATACATGCTTGCTGAAAACCTGACGACTGACGATGCCGAGCGTGCCTGGCGATTGAATATCCAAAAGGTGAATGCGAGTGACTGGCTAGTTGATCAGCAGCGAAAGCTGGAAGAACAGGAAGGGCAGATAGCGAAGCTCAAGCGAAAGGCTGCAAGCCTGCAGACCACGAAAGACCGCATTGAAGCCCATCCATACCGCTATGCAGTGTGTCGTTTTCTTACCAATCCTCTGGCGTTGGGCTGCCTTGCACTGGTGGCTGTGGCCTTTTCCCTCGCCAAGGAAGTGGTTAGCTGAACCATCCGCCAGCCTCTGGTAACCGGAAATAAAAAAGCTCTTCGCGAAGGAAGAGCTTGTTGAATGTGAGATCAATGTCTCTTGTTCTGACGAGAATGACAATCGCCAGAATTCAGCTAACTGCTGCTGCCGTCCTGATGGTGATGATGCTTGCTGCGTTCAATTTGAACGAACGTGAATAAACACACGGCCGCCATAAAGACTGCAAAAGCTGTAACTAACCATCCAAAAGGGCTCATAAATTCAATCCTTTTCTGCACTGTTGCGCTCAATTCTTACAAGAAACGCAATACCTGTTACCCAAATGATAGCACCTACGAAAAACATGGCAACTGATGCACCAAGAGTGATTTTCTCGCTAGGAGCGAAGAAACCCAGAACTCCGGCACCCATAGCGCCAAGACCGAGTTTTCGTACATCGTCTGTCAGTGCCTGCAGGCTGTCCGGCCCCAGCAGAGGCTGGCCATCCTGCATCCTTCGTCGTACCGTGGCGACCCATTGTTGAAACTTTACGCTCATGATCCTACTCCTCTCATTCCTGCTGGATTACAGGTCTCAAGAGGAGATAGGGGGGCAGGGTGACACTCAGGTTCGTAAATAGGGTGCACAGCGAATTTTCCGTGAACGATAGCTATCACGCGGGCGACTCGACTAGCGCGGTTCCGCCTGCCGATGCCAATGTCCGGCTCGTTGCGTCGTTCTTGACCAGCGTCAGGTGAGACTGGTCTGCGTCAGCAGTTCATCGAGCAGGCCGTTCAGAGTGCGCCGAAGGTAGATCAACAGACCCTTCTCCTTGGCCACCACCGTTACCTTGGCGAAGAGATTAGAGGCGGCGGGGAAAGGCGTTCGCACTACGGGGCCCATGACCAGTTTCACCCCCCCACAGCAGGCCGAGGCCGCACACATCGCCGATCCAGCGATAGCATAGACCTACCGTCCTTAACATGCAGAACGGCAGATGCAAAAGCAGTGGCCTAGCGAAAGACCACACTGGCGATTAGGGCAATGCCAATTAAGAAAAGCACCATAATGCCGATAGTTTGCCGGGTACTGGGCCTGTTGAGCCTCGTAAACCACTGTTGAACCCGAGACCTCATTACCTGGGCTCAAGATAAAAACCAGAATGTCACTCCGAGATAGAGCCGAGGGTGACCGTACCGAGACAGGGGTGGAGAGACATAACATGCTGGCGATCACGTTACTGGGCCGCTGGCTCCGCCATGCATGCTGGGCTACACCAGCAGCTATGTAGCATGTAATTGATTTTTTTCACATCTCGCGCCCCGGAGTTCGCCATCTACCGCCAGCGAACCCAGTTCACTCACCCGACAGCGGGAGGCTTGGCCGCGCCTTCATACATGAACGTCATGGTCTTGGGACGACCGAGATAGCCTGTAGCCAGATCCTGGAGTACAAAGCCGGCATTGAGAAGCAACACATCTGTCTGCCGATCCAGATGGCAGCCACCGGCGCAACGCTTCCAATACGGAGTCAGCCGTTGCTGCCAGCTGGCAACGCGGGTTTCTGGCGCGAGTCCATGCTCGACAAAAATCAATTGTCCCCCGGGCTTGAGCACCCTTCGCGCCTGGGCTAGAGCCGCTTCTATGTCCGGAATCGTGCAGAGTGTCCAAGTACTCAGGACCGTGTCTATGCTGTCATCAGGTAGTATTATCTGCTCTGCGCCCATTTGCAGCACTTCCACCTTGAAAGGGGCTTTGTTAATACGCTTTTGCGCAAGCTTTAAAAGGCCACCATCCGGCTCCACTGCATAGTACTTCTCTATAAGCTCAGGGTTGTAATAAGGTAGGTTAACTCCAGATCCAAATCCAAGTTCTAAGACACTCCCCCGAGCTTTGGCCACGGTACGTTGACGATATTTCTTAAGCATCCCCGCTCCCATCGTCAGGTTGATCAGATGCGGTAGTATGTGGCGGCTATAAAAACCCATGGCACTTCCTCCACATTCGATAGGGATAAAACTCATATCATTGTGTTGTAAGCCTATAGCACCCCCGCTAAGCCAGCTTGTGCCCTTTGTTGCCCTCCATCTCTGGGGCACTACAACGCGCTCTTTCCCGTCCTAGGTGTTGAACTTTCCGGCAATGTCTACTGCTACGACTATTGCGCCCAAGACCCATCGGGCAAGAAGAAGGAGTGATGCTCGTCATGTCTTTCTCCTTTTTGGCGCGGGCGTGACCGGGCCTATGGGCAAGGAGATGGTCGGTAAATCACTTCCCAGCTTGGTTAGGGATCCAGCTGCGCTGAGACCGTGCGGTGATCTGGAGTACCTCCTTCATGCGCAGCGTCGAGAATAGGCCCGAGGCGAACGTCAAAGCCACCACCACTCACAACGCCGCAGCCAGTCCCAGTGTATCCGCTACCACCCCTGCGATAATAGCGCCTAAGAAATAGCCAAGATCACGCCAGAGGCGATAGATGCCAACCGAGGATCACCACGCTGGATGCACGACATCACCGATGACGACGAACAGGGTAGGATAAACCATCGCTTTACCTATCCCAATAGGAACGCGCCCGTCGCAAATCCCGAAAACCCTACGGAGACAGCAAACACCACAATGACCACTGCTGGCAGACGATGAGCCCCTGACGCCCCACCCGGTCTGACCAGGCACCGGTAAAGAGCTTACCGATGCTCCAGACGGCGGGGTATATCGCTGTCAGAATACCAATCTTTTCTAAGGCGATAAGCCTGACCGAGGGCTATCCGCAGTGGAAAGCCGCCGGACATCCGGTGCAGATTGAAATGCAGGAGAAACCGACACTACAGGGAGAAGAACTGACGATGGGCGAAATGGTGGCTTGCGGCGGATTGATGATGTGGTGGGATGGACCTGCTCTGTCTGCTTGTAATCCTGCTCCTCGTGCTTGGGGTTGCCGCACTCGTATAGTACTTGTTCTTTAGCAACAGGCAATGAGTGGCTGCGGATGTCCCGCGCCTCAGTTGGAATAACATGGCACTCGTATATGCCGGCTATCTGCCCTTGTGTGAACTTGGGAAGCAAATGGTTGTACTCACTGAGAGCCCTCAGTATCCTCACCGCTTTTAAGGTCTCGCTTATTTTTTAAATAGATACTTAACGAGAGCCCCAATACCGAGCACAAGCAGTATTAGGACAAGAAGCCCTATCAGCCCCATCCCCCACATCATTGCATCACCGTTCATCATTCCATCCATCATTGTTTCTCTCCCTTTCTATCTCATTTACAGTAATGGTTACGTTAAGCACACCTCGCTTAGCTTTTCCTGCCGATAACGCCACGCCTTGAATTTCATCCTGACTTGGATTCGCTTTTTGTCGATTTGCACGAGCTATCTTCTTACCCTTTCCTCGTGGGCTGATTGTTACAAAGTCAGTACTTCAGTCCCTGTACAGCACCTATAGCGCATACTCCTCGAGCTCGTTGAGCCCGAATTCCACGCTGCAGAAGGGTAAATGGACAAAAATCACGCTAGATATCTAATGGTCACAGTTGGCAGAAGTCAGCACTGTTTCTCCTAGGAAGACCCCAGCCAATCTAAGCTTTGCGACGTTTGCTTCAGTGCATGCTCGATATCTCCTCCCGGTCCAGTTCGTTGGGCCGACGGAAACCTGCGTAGGAATGCTTAGGAAATCAGTCATGTTTAGTCGAGCCGCATACCCAGACTGGCGGTTGATTGTGTCAGCCGTGTTGGCTGCGATCCGTGAAGCCATGGATGGCAAAGTATTTGTCGAGCATGCCCTTGTAGCTACGCACGCACCCAAAGCCCGCCGTACACGGCCATGATCAGCTATAACAAGCCTCCTTACCAATGGGGATTTTTGCCATTGCAAGTATCGTCAGCTTGGCCCTGCATGATCTAGCACAGGTCGGCAAACTTCATCCTCATCAGGATTTCTATCGCATCATTATAGTCCACGAAGCCCTGAAATGGGTCAATCCAGCGAAACAGAGTAGGTGTTTCTCCTTGAAGGCTGCCGCGATAAATGATTTGTGCGGTTTGGTTGCTGATGCTAGACATTATGTTTTTTTGTTCTAACCTAGTAACGTTTTTACCAACAACCGAGGATGCCATGCAAACGTTTCGACACTCGCCAGGCAAGCCAGATGTTGTCGGCTTCTACGACATGCGGACCTCTAGCGTGCAGTACGTTGTTAGCGATCCTGTGACTCGGCGCTGCGCAATCATCGACCCAGTCCTAGATTTCGATGAAAAGTCCGGCGCTATCGCAACGCACCATGCGAATGAATTGCTGGGCTACGTTGCCAGCCAAGGGCTGAAGGTCGAATGGATTCTGGATACCCATCCGCACGCGGACCATTTTTCGGCAGCACAGTATCTAAAGGAAAAGACAGGAGCACCAACGGCTATAGGAGCTTACGTTACACAAGTGCAAGCGCTATGGAAGGATATATACAACTGGCCCGACTTTCCGGATGACGGCCGCCAGTGGGATCACCTTTTTGTAGAGGGCGATACTTTCCACGTGGGCGAGATAGAAGGCCGGATTATGTTCTCGCCCGGCCATACCAAGGCGTCGATCACCTACGTCATCGGCGATGCGGCGTTCGTGCACGACACGCTGTTTCAGCCGGATGGTGGTACGGCCCGTGCCGATTTCCCCGGGGGCAATGCTCACAAACTGTGGGATTCCATTCAGGCCATCCTGGCACTGCCGGACGACACTCGGCTCTTTACTGGTCACGACTACATGCCCGGCGATCGCGAGCCAGAGTGGGAAAGCACGGTGAGAGTCCAGCGCGAAACCAATATTCATCTCCGAGACAGCCCGACAGCGGACAGCTTCATCGCCTTGCGTAACGAGCGTGACGCCAAGCTGCCCATGCCTAAACTGATCCTGCACGCCTTGCAAGTCAATATCCGGGGCGGCGACCTGCCAGAGCCAGAGGATAATGGTCGTCGTTACCTAAAGATTCCCCTCGATGCTCTACCGGGGGCCGCCTGGGATGAGGCGCGCTCCTAAAGCGACCAAGGAGGTAACCTATGGATATCAAACCGCTCGATGATCGTCTTTATGTGACAGCACAACCTCGCCTCGACGAACTTGAACAGCTCGCCGAGCAAGGGTTCCGCACCATTATCTCCAATCGCCCGCGTGGGGAAAGTGATGACCAGCCGGATCCCGATGCTCTCAAGGCTAAGGCAGAATCACTGGGTATGGTCTGGCATGAAGTTCCCGTCAAGCCCGGCAAGTATTCCCAGCAGGACATTGCCGCCTTTGCCGATGCCCTGGAGTTATCGCCGACTCCCGTGATCGGTTTCTGCCGGACCGGCACACGGGTCGCTCATCTCTGGGCCTATTCACAGGTCTCGCATCGTCCGATTTCGGAACTCGTCGGTGCTGCCAAGTCGGCCGGCTATGACCTAGAGCCGCTTCGCGAGAGCCTCGAAAACCAGGCCAATGACAACTAATAGCGCTGACCGGCATGGCCAGTTTGCGCCGCTATTTCCCCATCGCTCAGTGGCTGCCAGGCCGTCAACTTGATCGATGCCTCGGCACTGGATAGTTTGCAGTCGATCAACCCGCGTTTGAGTGATGCGGGGTTACAACTGCACCTTTGCGAGGTCAAGGGGCCAGAGATGAACCGCCTGCTGAAGACAGCATTCCTACGCAATTTCAGCGGTAATGTCTTCCTGAACACGTTCGATGCTTGACATGCCTTGCACGCTCATTCTTCTGCAGAGCTGAGCGATCCCGACAATGACGATGCTTCGACACGGCTTGTCCGGCATATTTCAAATACCTGACATAGAGGAGACACAACGTGGACATAGCGGCAAGTCTTTCCGGTTTGATCGGCGGTGTGCTGATCGGCCTGGCAGCTGTATGGCTGATGGCAACGCTGGGTCGTATTTCCGGCGTCAGCGGAATCCTCTCCGGACTATTGCTGGAGCAACCCGCAGGAGATTCGGCTTGGCGCCTGGCCTTCCTACTGGGTCTGTTCAGCGGCCCACTCATCCTTATTTTACTGGGAGGTGGGCTAGGTAATGTCTCCGGCGCACCGGATGAGGTCATCGGTCAGCCGGCGGGAGATATCGGGCTGATGCTGCTGGCAGGTCTATTGGTCGGCGTCGGGACAAAAGTCGGCAGCGGCTGTACTAGTGGTCACGGCGTCAGCGGTCTGGCCCAGGGCATGGACCTGTCCGCCAGCGTCGCGCCCTTTATCCTGCGCGGCGTGCCCCTGGCGGGGATCGACAGCGTGATGCGCGCCTACGCGGATCGCGTCGAGTCCTGGCGGCGTCTGGGGCAGCTGCTGGTTCCCGAGCAGCTCGATGCTATCACCAGCTCCATCGCCCTCGACGACGCCATCGAGGCGGTCGATGATCTGCTCGCCGGCCGCATTCGCGGACGCGTAGTAGTGACCATGGCTCTATAAATCCGAATAATAGGTACGTTTTCTTTACGTAGAAAATTTAACGTAATTTATTTACGCAAAATTGCCCCTCCAGGAAGTCCTGGTGTCATTTTCAGAAGACGGCTGCACCAGCGCATCGAGCGGACCGCCCGGTGTGCAGTGGTCTTCTGAAAGAATTGTTTCAGCAATCGCCTTCACCAACCTCGACTATGCTCAGTCCTCCTAAGCACCATGGGCGGGTCGAGGCATGGCATCAGATACATCACCAATTGCAGAGCAAGGCGTGACCATCCTGTCCGACCTGAGCACAGGCCCAGTTCCGAACGTCCATCATCGGAGCCTTGGTGACACTTGAATTGGGGCATGAGGCCGCCGCACGCATCAAGGTCAGCAAGACGGCCCTCTACGCCGTTTTGAAGGCCAGCCAGCCCGACACGCCAGTGGGCCTTGGGCGGGGCAACGGGCAACGGGCAACGGGCAACGGGCAACTACAATGCTCGACCATGCACCACGATAGTGCATGGCCGGACACAGGGATGACTCCCTGGCGCCTGATGGGGCATGCCCCGAGACCGAGACGCTCTCGTTCCAGGACGCCGTTGGGGAAGGCGAGGGCGGGGCCATCAGGGCAATGATGTCGGCCACCGAGGTCGGACGGCTGAAGAGGAAGCCCTGGCCGTGGGTGCAGCCGGTATCGCGCACGAACGCTTCCTGCTCGGGGGTGTCGATCCCCTCGGCGATGGTCTTCATGCCACAGTGGTTGGCCATGAAGACGATGGTCTTGACCAGCGAGGCGTTCAGCGAGGAGGCTTTCGGGCCGGACACGAACGACTTGTCGATCTTGACCGTTTCCAGGGGATAGCGGCCCAGGTCGCCAAGGCCGTAATACCCCGTGCCGAAGTCATCCAGCACCAGGCGGTATCCTCGCTTCGCCAGGTCGAGCAGTACACGGTGCTAGTTGTCACTTTCCAAGATCAACAGGCTCTCGGTGATCTCGAGCTTGATGCTGGAAGACTCCACGCCGTGTTTTTCCAGCAGCTGTTTCAGTTTGAACGGAAACGTCAGGTCGCGCAGCTGCTTGGCCGAGATATTGATCGAGACCGTGATATTCCGGCCCGTTTCTTCCGCCACGGGAATGAATTCGGCCGGCAACACCTCCCCCAGTTCCTTGTGGCGCCACCGGAGCAGTGCTTCCATGCCGGTGATCTCACGGCTCACCAGAGAATAGATAGGCTGATAGCGCAGGTACAGCTCTTCATGGGTCAGGCAATGAGCCAACAGACCCTTCAGCCTTGCATGTTACTGCGAGCGCTCCTCCATCGTTGCATCATAGAAGCAGAACAGGTTTGTGCCCCTCGACTTGGCTTGGTACATGGCGATATCGGCATAGCGGAACACATCGGAGAGATCCTGAGTGTCGTCGGGAATCATCGCGATCCCGATACTCGCCCCGACCAGCATGTGCTTGCCGCCCACCTCAACGGGGCCCGCCAGCAGGGCATGAATCTTGTCGACGACCCGTGACACATCTTCCTCAGAGGCGACGTCGGTCAGCAACAGACAGAATTCATCACCACCGAAGCGTGCCACATCGTCCTCGGTGCGCACGAGCTTCGCCATGGATTTGGCCACCCAGCACAGCAGCTCATCGCCGGCGGTATGGCCCAGGGTGTCGTTGACGGCCTTGAAACCGTCCAGGTCAACGTAGAGGACTCCGGCCTTCAGCTTATGGCGGATGCAGCGCGCCAACTCGTGGTTCAGGTGCTCTATAAACAGCGACCGGTTCGCCAATCCGGTGAGAAAATCGTAGTTCGCCTGACGAAAAAGCAGTTCCCGACTGGTGCTCAATTCCATGAGGTGACCATGGGCCAGCCTGCCATAGGCTCGCAGCCGTCGATAGAAGAAGAGGCTGCCCGCGAGGATCAGTAGCACGCCTCCAATCACCCAGGGTAGGAGCTGTGTGAGGAGGCTCTGGCCAGGATGCTCCGGACGCCATTGAAGGGTGCCCAGCGGCTCGCCGCTCGGTGTTGCCAGGGGGAGGGACGCCAGTTGGCCTGTCTCCCGAGGGGGAGCTGCCGCTGCAGGCAGCAGACGCAGGGCCTCGATCTGAAAATCACGACGCCAAGCGCCCAGAATGGCCTCGTCGATGTAGTTGACCAGGATCAGATAGCCATGCGCCTGATTGGTGGCATACGGGGTCGGGTCGTAGGCCACATACGGCGACACGGCGACCAGGGCAGGCGCTCCCTGGATATCCAGGATGTCAGATGCGGGCTCGGGGTCGGCGAAATCGGTGTCGATGGCCTCGGCCATGAGCTGCTTGAACTCGGCGGTCAGCAGGCCCTCGGGCAGCGCCTCCAGTTCCGTACCCTTGTGTACGCCGTGGATCAGTGTCGCCTCGCGATCCAGACTCACTACCCAGTCGGTACCGTACTGGTTCTGCAGATAACCGCTGACGTTTTCCATGGCCCAGTCGGTGTCTCGCTGGTAGATTACCAGCTCGACGGCCTCGTTCCACCAGTTATAATCTCGGCTGCGGTTGGCCAGTTCTTCGAGCTCGAGATCGAGCAGTCGCTGCACCTGCTCCCGCGACTTCGCTTCGGCATAGCGATCGAGCGACTGCGACGACAGGATCCCCACCCCGAAGACCCCGGCCACGGCGATCAAGATCGTGACCAGGCTGATTAAGAGACCGCGCCCCAGGGCTCTCATAAGCCGTTCACTGGACTCGATGGAGGCCAATTCGTCCTGAGGGGCGCTATCCCCGCGTTCTTGTCCGGCGTGCACTTACACGTTGTCCATGTCGAAGCCTTAAGAAGAGTATCCGCGTGCTCTTTCGCCAAAGAGCCTTCGTCGCCCGTCGCTTGTCGCGCTTGTGCGAACAGACTGTGATATAGCTCATAACTTATCTGTAAGGAAGTTACACTGAAAGCGTATTTTATTCACCCGTAATCGGCCACCACTCCCTTTAACGCTGGATAGAGAAGCACTGCTGGAGGCACCGCGGCTGCCGGCAGTCAGGGCAGCGAGCGATGGTGACGGAACGATGAACCCGCCATATTCATCAGCGCGTCGAACGCGTGTGTTGAGCCCATTGATTGCCTGTCGTTGTCAGAAGGTGGTTGTACCCATACATTGGGCGGTTCGCCCGGTGTGCAGCGGACTTGTGAACGAGCCGTGTCAAACGATCCTCGAATTGGTTCAGCATGGCGGCGCACAATGCAGCCTGTCCGAGAAACGATCATTAGGCGGCCAATCCGGACATTGTCCGACAACAGCTTGTTTGATGTATTTTGGGACAATAAGATAAACGGACGGATTAGCGGACAAAAGGGGCAGTCAATGGCGCTGATTGGCTATGCGCGGGTCCCGACGGCAGAGCAGAACACCGCCTTGTAGACCGATGCGCTTCGCAAGGCGGAGTGCGAGCGAATCTTTGATGACACCGTCTCCGGGGCCAAGGAAGAACGACCCGGCCTAACAGCCGCGCTGGGGTTCCTGCGCGACGGGGATGTGCTGGTTGTGTGGCGACTGGATCGACTGGGACGCTCACTGCCGCATCTGATCGAAGTGGTCAGCACTCTGGACGCGCGTGGCGTCGGATTCCGGTCGCTGACCGAAAGCATCGATACCACCACGCCGGGTGGGCGGCTGATCTTCCACGTGTTCGGCGCCTTGGGGCAGTTCGAGCGTGATCTGATCCGTGATCGCACCAAGGCGGGGCTGGCCGCTGCCGCCGCCCGTGGGCGCAAAGGAGAATGCAAGCCCGTTGTCACCGACGACAAGCTGAAGCGGGCAAGGGAGCACCTCGCCAATGGGCTGAGCATCCGCGAGGCCGCCGCACGCATCAAGGTCAGCAAGACGGCCCTTTACGCCGCTTTGGAGGCCAGCCAGTCCGAAGCCCCAGACCACAGTGCAACCGACTTCAGACACGCAGTGCGATCGTCTTCTGAAAATAACACCTGGAGGGGCAAGCTTCATGTGTAAAGAAAACTGGACTGCTCTGTGTTCTCCGGACACTTCTAGCCTAATAGTGATGCTTTATATCGACTTTATGATCAAAGATGGCAGAAAATCAGCCGATATGTTTAAGCATAATAGTATTAAACTTGGAGCATTTAAGGATAGGCCAGTAAGAACTTGGACTGGCTGCAGTCCCCTGAACCCAATTGATACTGATTTTTAAGAAGGCACCACCGAGCTAGCAACTTATTCCACTTAGCGCTGTTCATAGCTTTTCTCATTATTCGAGCTTTCAAAAAGCATGACTGACCGGATGGATCAAGCGGTTTTGAAAATGCCTCCCTCAGCAGACAGCCTGGGGAAGCGTGAAATCAACAGTCTGGGCGAACTACAAGCCCGTATAACCCATGCTTAACGGGCAGGTTCTCCGTTTGCCATCAATTGATAGCCTTACTGTGGCAGAGTAGGATCAGTCCCAAGTAAGGAACCTTACCTGCGCTTTCTGCCGCTCGATCCCGAACTCCGCTGGCTCGACATCTGCAAAGGGCTGCCCCTCCATCGCTAGCCAGTAGCAACGTAGATCAGCATCGCCTCGGACAATCAGCACATCATCATGATTTTGCATCCTTCTCTTCTCATTCCCGTATGACAGGTCTCGAAGAGAGGTAGGGGCGGTGTGACGTGAAATGAAGGCGTCGGTGTAGACTACGAGGTTTACACCCCGTGGATTGGCCAACGACGGGAACAGTATGCCGCTAGCACCAGCCTCCAAGGCTAGGTCAGCGAGCAACCAGCTGGGCGGTTCAACGCGATCATTAAACAAAATTCTACGCCAGTCACAACCCATTTCCTGCCAGAGAGAGTCCCAGTCAGCCGTGTACCCATGGCTGAAGTCCACTACTGTGGCCAACGCTACCGTGTAGCTCACAATAAGACCGGGTGGCATCAGGGTCGAGAGCTGCCGGCACTCCTCAAGCGCGGTCAGCTCTTCCAGAGCAAGGTAGAGTGCGGGAACCCCGATACGATTGAGGCGACCGCCATGCTGGGCGGCGCCTGCGCCACTTGTGGGGGGCGATGGCCCAGCGGGGGACATGGACACGATAGGCTGGTTGATCTGCCAGGCTGGTAAGGATCATCCAGCCGCGCCTGCGTGAAGTGATTGAACATAGTTCAATAGATCCTCAGCTCGTCCCTCGCTGACCAACTGCTCTGGTGTCCTGAAATTGAATGCGCTGATCGGTTCATTACGAAACCAGAACGCGGCATCCTGAAAATTACCATTTATGTCAGCCGCTGCTCCCATGACTCGCACCGCATCCCGTAAGTAAGTCTGCAGCTTCTCAGCCCCCTGGGCGCGGTTTACAGTAACGCGGTGGACATGCGCCCGCGAGGCCAGCGTCTGTACATCCATGCCCAGGGCAAGGCAGAACATCCTCGGGCTGATGATTGGGCTCTTGGTTTGCCGTGCCCGAGCTTTCAAGTCAGCGAGGAATTGATTGAAAGTGTCGGGAGCAACGTAATCGGACGGCTCGATGATTGCTTCAACGCTCATAGCCTATTTTCCCTGCAAAAATGCAGCGATGTTGCTACATAAATGCATCATATAACTTCAGCGCTTCGAAGTCCATCTCCGCAAGGTGATGTTTGGTCAACTGAACAGCTTAGGCACTCCTTTTACTTCCGCCTTGGCACCGGCAGGCTTGGATGACCCTCTGCTCGCTTTCACTTGGCCTGTCTGTTCGCTTTTATCCGCTGGCGCTTCGTTGTTTAAAGCCTTTTGGCGACCAGCCGAGGTCCCACCTCGCTTCTTCAGGCGTCGCTGGATAGGTGAGGATGTCCGTACATCTTTCTGCCCAGACACAGCCGATTTCTGCTGTTCTGTAGCACCTTGCGTCGTTTTATCAACCATGACAGTAGGGACTGGCTGATGGCTCGGCTGTGTCACTGGGGACTCATGCTCAGCTGTGGCCAGCATTGCCTCCCCCAGGCCAAGTTGAATATGGGTATCATTCGGTGCGTTATCGGCCTCTGGGCTCCAGTCACCCAGCTCAGCCGAAACATCACTATGGTTATCTGCGTCAGCCCCTAGCGTCAGCTGACTAATCTCTGAAAAGTCATTCGTGGGTTCGGCTTGCTCAGCGATCAGTTCAACATCCCCCCCGCTTGTTGTGGGCGAAATTTGGTCATTGGTCGCTATCTGTGCAACGTTCCCACCGGCCGCCTCAACAATCTCATTTAGTAACCAAGCTCCCTCTGATTCTCTTTTAAATCCTGCTGGAGTCTTAGTATGAATGGAATTACTCATCCCATCCTGCTCATAATGTGCAATATCCCCACCGACACCGGGGACATCCTCTAGCAGCCAAGCGCCAACTATAGCCTTTTCGTCGCCTGTTTCAGCTTTGGCTGAGGCCTGCTGATTCTGGGCATCATTGCCTTTCTGTGCAGCATCCCCACCGCAAGGTATTGGCTGGCCCGTGCCTTCCTGTGTAGTGTTCTCACCTGCCGTATGAGAATCGTCCAGCAGCCAGGCACCATCTATAACTTTTTCTCCGCCTGTTTCAGCCATTGCGGAAGCCTGCTGGTTCTGGGTGCCATTGCCTTTCTGTGCAGCATCCCCACCGCAAGGGGTGGGCTGGCGCATCTCTTCCTGTGCAGTATTCCCACCTGCCGCATGGAGATCATCCATCAGCTTGGCACCGGCTATATCTTTTTCTTCGCCTGTTTCAACCATTGCGGAGGCCTGCTGGTTCTGGGTGTCATTGCCTTTCTGTGCAGCATCCCCACCGCAAGGGATGGGCTGGCGCGTCTCTTCCTGTGCAGTATCCCCACCTGCCGCATGGAGATCATCCATCGGCTTGGCACCGGCTATATCTTTTCCTTCGCCTGTTTCAACCATTGCGGAGGCCTGCTGGTTCTGGGTGCCATTGCCTTTCTGTGCAGCATCCCCACCGCAAGGGGTGGGCTGTCGCGTCTCTTCCTGTGCAGTATTCCCACCTGCCGCCTGGGAATCATCTAGCAGCCAGGCGGAAGCCACGTCGGTATTCGTGAGTGATTCATGGCTGAATGTAGAGGTTTTGCTCGCTGCCCCTAAACTCTTCTGTGCAGCATTCCCACTGGTTTTCGTTGCATCACCCGTACCCGTAGGCACTGAAGCAAACAGGCTGACATCACATACGTCTGACGCTGGAATACCTTTAGGCTTAGTCATGCGCTCTTCCCGCTTACCACTGTCTTTTGTTGGCGCAACGCCAGCGTTGCTACTGTGCTTGCCCTGGGGGCCGAGGACGGTTACCTCATAAGCGGTTTCTCGCGGGTATAGGCCTTGGTGTTCTACTGGCAGCTCCACCGCGATCATTCCCCTGAACTCGATTATGCCGGAACGTACCCGCCACAACGCTTGGTCAGATGGCAACGTCCAGGTCTTCGCCGCTTCGCTCCCCTCTGGCACTCCCTCGATTTCAGTGATGAGCCAGCCGCGATCGGCCAATGCTGCCAAAAGTACCTGTGTAAACTCCCCTGATTTACCTGGGGCTCGAAAGTCACCGCCAAAGGCCGCGGCAACGTCATCATCCAGCTTGGAAAGGGCTGTCTCCCGAACATGATGTTCGGAGAGGTAAAGCCGCTCACCAACGCGGAAGCCTGCCGCTTTGACACGCTTCGCTAAACCTTTCACCTGATAGGGTACTTGGGGAACCACTCGCAAGAACGTTTCGATCGCCAGCTCCTGGACGTTCAGATTCTCAAGCACCTTGCGTTTCTCGCCTCGTGTAGCGAGGCCGTCTATCTCTCGCAGCTGCTGGAGGAGAGTGACTGCGCGGCGCACCCCCTTGCTACTGAGGCCAGGGAAAGCCACTGGCATCAGGTTGGGAGAATGCTCGTATTTTACTGCCAGCAACAGTATGGCTCGCTCATCCTCAGGCAGCTCCCACCACGCGGGGAACTTTGCCAACAGACGCCCGCTCTGTTTATCGTGGTAGGACAGGCGGACCCACTGCCCGTCCTGTTTCGCATGCGAAACAGTCTTGCCAATATCATGTGCTGCCGCGGCAAGAGGGAGGAGGGGATCGGCACCTTCGTACTCGAAGGCCTCATCGATCACGCCTAGATGGTGCTCAAGCAGTGTCGTACTGTGGCCGTCACCGCAAAAAGCATCAGGGTGAGCCTGGAGGTAACCGAGCAACTGGTTAATTAGCGGCATGTGATGTGCCGGAACGTTACCCGACAGCTGCGCTTTCACTGGCTTGAAGTTAATCGGATCAGGATAAGGCATGTACGTAATTGAGAGATCCATGCCCCGGAACTCACCGCGAGATTTAGCGCGCTGTCGACGTGTTATTAATCCCATTCCCACTATGAGCAGAACGATCACAGAGCCAGCAGCCATTCCCCCGGCTAACCATGGCCAGACAACACGCAACCTTGCCAGGACGACCTCAGTGGCCGCTGATGCCGCGTTCGCGGGGTTTATCTCTTCGTCACCCTCTACCCAAAAGCCAGCGCCAGCTAGCCACTCCTGCAGCGTTTCCGGCCCCATGAAGTAAAAAGCAGTAGCCGCGGCGAGACTGTAGAAGATAGTTAGAGCAATAACGGATCTTAGCAGTGTCGAGCGATACCCCATCAAACTCATGTCATACGCTCCAGGCGCTTGATACGCCGATATGTCGGCGGATGTGTCGAGAAAAGCCCCCAGCTCGATTCAAGACCCGTAGAGAGCCTACTGAGAAGCCGGCAGCCTGCTATTGGAGAGGCAACACGCGCCGCGTCACGGTCGGCACGATATTCCATTAGATGCCCTAAGTGGCGGTCCAAGACTTTGAAAAGCCCTAATGCCAAGCGAATCCCCAAGCTCGCCACAGAAAAGTACAAGCCGCTCAACAGGCCAATCAGGGGAATGGGACGAAGAATTGTATAGATCAACCGCGCCAGCCAAAGCGCCACCCGCAAAATGCTGTGCTGCGTCCACCAGTATAGGCTCGCAGACGCATCGCCGCGGCGAAGGTGTGACCTCTCGTGCGCCAGCAGCCACTCAAGCTCATCAGGAGGCAGATTGAGGGCGCCCCGGGAAACGATTACAACGCCACCCGTAGGGCTCGGCATAGCATAGGCCTGAAGGGCAGGCGTCTCGTAAACCCAGACACGATCTGCAATCTCACGAGCCCTTGGGAATAGCCGGCCGATACGGTAACTGGCTGGCGCCAGCCTAAGCCCTAGCCAGGCGAGGGCAGTTAGCCACCCACCTGCGAGGTAGGTGGCCTTGGCCAGCCAAGTGACTGTCATAAGCTCACCAGGGGGACGTATGAACTCCAGGGGTAAGCCAACGAAGACCACCACCGGCAATACCACCATCACAGTATAACCAAGCGCCCCAGCGAAACAGGCCGACAAGGCAGACAGGAGCGCCAGCATAAGCCAATCCTACCCTTGCCCCTCGGCCAGCATGCGGATGGCCTCCTGCGTGTTGTAGCCCGCTGAAGTGAGCTTCATCAGGCGTGCCTGGTCCTTGGGATTGGTCGAATATAGGAAGTAGGAGTAAGGATCGACCACAAAGCGGAAAAGGCCACCCCCGCTCTCGTGCTTGACGAAGACCTCCGAATAGCCGGCACCGGGCTTCACACCGCGCAGCATATCGAATAGGAATTCGTCTTCGCCGCCCAGCTTTCCGTTTTTCTGTGCGTAGTCGAGCGAGGGACCCGACTGCTTGAGCACAAACGTCCAAGGTGCATTGTCGAAGGCAGCCTGAGCGGCCGGCGACAGGTCGGTATCCTTGAAGCCCTGTGTAATGAAACCGGCACTGCCGTAATACTTACGGATGCGCCGGAAGGCGGTTTCGATAAACTTCCCGCTTTTCGGGTCCGCGAGTAGATCCCATGCCTCATCGATCAGCATCATTTTCGGGATGTTGCGTGGGCGCAGATACATGTCCCGCGTCGTCCGAGCCATCAGGAGTGTCATGACCACATTCCGAAGCTCACGATCGACGTTTAGCTCTTCCAGCTCGAGTATGGTGAACTCATTGGAAAGATCCAGCTGGGGCTCACCGTTGAACCATGCGGCATGCCGACCTACGGCATACGGCTCCAACTGCAACGCAATACTCTTGGCCACCGGATCACTGTCTGCCCGGGACTCAAGCCACTGATAGACATGCTTGGTTTCCATGACCTCGCCATGTTTATCGTGCGCCTCAAGGATGCCTTTTTCGATCAACTGGTATTCGTAGTTGTCGGGCTCACCTAGGGGGAACGCCATCTGAGATATGGCATCCTTCAGCACCGGGATCATTTCTGCGATCTCGCTGCCACCTTCATCATCGTCGTAACGCTGCTTGCCTTTGATACCCCAGAATGGGTTAAGTGAGACCGGATGGTTAGGATCAAACCTCAGTTCCTGACCGCCCAGCAGTTCACACAGCTCCTTATAAGAGCCGCCCACGTCAATGATACGGACCACGCCATCACGACAGCGCATGTCGGTAACGAATTCGTTGGCAAGGAATGACTTACCCGCACCCGAGGTCGCGATCACCGAAAAATTGTATGAGGTGGCCGAATCAAAAATGTCGATACACGACATTTGACCGCGGCGAGAAACCAGCAACAGTCCGTTTGCGTAGAGGTAAGGGTTCCCCTGTGGGTCTTTGCGTACTACTGGCCCGTTACCGCCCCAATCGCCCTGGCAGATTGAGGCGCAAGCGCCGTTTAGGCTGGACACCATCTGTGCCCGCTGAAGGCCTGATGTAGGCTTGTCCATGCGTGGGTTGTAGCCCCATGGCAAAGACGACAACCAGATAGGCAGCGAGATATAGCGTTCACGCGAGGCTCTGAAGCCTGCTTTCCGCCACAACGAGGAAACATAGTCCGCGTCCGAAGCTGCTCGCTCGGGTTCGGTGATGATATTGATCCCCGACCACATGCGTACCGGGCAGTAGTTTGAGCGAGTATCGTTGAGCAGCTGCTGGGTATCTCTACGCCGCGTGAAGAGGTGCGGCATCATCCCCTTGTACCACTCGGAATCACTCATGCATTGCTTTGAGATCATGCCCATTCGCATGGTGATGTCATTACGAGCCTTTTCGGTGTTCGGCTTGTAGATGGTGGTATACATCCAGTAGGCCGGCGCGATCCGATCGGTCGCCGACTTCAACTCCCCAAGCATGTCACCTGTCATGTAGAGACGCAGGTAGTCCGGGTAGGTGTCGATGGTCAAAGGGACAACATCCACCTCCCTTTCATTGTCGCTAAACTGGACTGCACCCGAGGACTTCACTCGAATGCGTGTGCGCTTATCGAAAATGGAATCAATGAAGTGACCACCTTCCTCCTCCAGGCGTTGAAGCTCCCCTGGCACCATTTGTGGGTTGGCTATGCGGCGCAGCACACGTCGCGTACCCAATTCGTTCATCAGGGCAGGGGACAGGCCCATAGAGCTGAATGTCCCCATCACCGACTGCCGGAATTCGTCGCACATGTGCCGCCATGAACGAATCTCTTCAGCATGCTCTGGGTCACCGCCAAAGGTCATGGTGAAAAAGGCGAAGTAATGCACCTCCCGGGGATATAGACGCTCATTCGGTAGGAGGCTTTTGTTCCCGGCCGCGGCGTCAAGCATGTGCTTGCTACGGCGCTCTACCAGCTCTTGGAGCATAGGGTCTTTGCAGTAACGTAACCGCCGTGCCTGCCAGGTATTTATCCGGTCCTCAATGGCCGGCGAACTATGGGCGACGAACTGGATAACCGTGTCCGCTGGCGCTCGCGTAATCAGCGACTCGATTTGCTCCTCAATGTCCTTGCCAGCCACCATCAATGGCGCAAACTGGACGCCGAAGCCAAGCTGAGGATGTTTACCATCATCCCGGACACAGTAGTTATCTTCATAGTCGATGTAGGGGAGCAGGCTCGCGGGATCATCCCGCTCAGTCAGCGCCTCGGCTGCCTGGAGGGGGAGGGCGCGATCGCCATAATCGGGAGCGCCCTGCTGGATCATGCGGCGCACTTGGTGCCGCATACGAGTCATCGCGGTTATCTTCATATCAATTCTCCGGGACGATCTGCATTTGCGGCTGAATGCGATAAGGATTCACGCTGGCGTCTTGCCCTCTCGGCGCGATGTGTTGAACACCCGGAGAAGGTCCGATCATGCCTGCCCCAATGCCATCGTCACGCAGCTGGCCATAACTCCAGTCATCAGGCAGAGTCACATACAGGTATTCGCCCGATCGTAGAATGCCGTCATCACCGCGCCATGGCGCCACCCAGATACGCACCGGTTTACCTGGCTGGTAGACAGGCATATCGGTTAGGCCTCCCCCGCTATAGGGTCGCCATTGCTCGATCTTTTCTTCTTCAGCTTCTGAGCCATCCTTACGGCCCTCCATCACTGTTTCAGAGGAACCACTATTTGCCACCGCAGCTTCATAAACATCGCCGGTACCGACACACTCGCTTCCCAGCTCACAATCATGCTGGACAGTGGCACACCCACCGAGGAACAGCAGGGCGGTCAAGGGGATCATCAACTTTAAGCTCATCGTATTAGCCCTCGCTCGGCATCTTGTCGGCCAGCTCGTAGGCTTCCCACTCGAGCTTCTGGCCTTCCTGGATTACAACAGTGCCACGGCGCCCTGATGGAACCTCGATCACCGGGAACATGGATTCAGCCTCTTCGATGTAACGCTCTGCCAGTATCTCCATCGCGCGGCCTGCACCGCCGTACATGCCAACCTCGGCGACACTGTTCGGGTCGATGGTGGTGACAACGCCGCTGCCTGTGACAGCCGATTCAGCACCTTGAGCTGCTGTTGCAGCAATGCTGCTGGCGCCTTCTGCGAAGCCAGCAAGCATGGCCTTACCCAGCAGGGCGCCAGCACGTCGCTCAACTTTGCCGCGAAGCCCCAGACGGCCATCCGAGTCCACGATGTAGCCATTGATTGGAGACTCAAGCATCATTCCAGTCCGTGTATCGACACAGGAAATACGAGAGACGTTGATATGCGCTCGCTCGCTCGACAAATCACCGTAGCCACCGCCCATACCAAAGCAGTCAGCGAGGCGATACCGCGCACTGCCAGGTAGGAATGCATCGTTTTGAATGCGGAATAGCACCGGCTGAGGGTTGTTGCGGGTACGCTCGGCAGCGCCAAAGTCAGCGCCAGTCAACATTGCCACCTCAGAGAACGACCCCATAGGGAGGAACCCAGCTTTAGGTGGCCCCAGATCCTCTTCTTCGTCATCCTGCTGAGCCGCTTCATTACGTAAGATGCGAGCGCTGGACTCACCACTTGAGCCATTGAGTACGATCGGGTCAGCCGGTCCTTCTTCCTTCTGGAGCTGTGGAAACTGTGAAGGAATGACGCCGCCCTGTGTCGACGATTGTTGCCTCGGGGGTAAACCGGCACGGCCAGAGTCACCATCTCGACGCGCTACCGGGGGCGGAGGTACCGCGCTAGCGTCGTCGCCTCGGGGGGGGCGAAGATAGTCAGACGGGGCACGGTTGGCGTCGGTGCTTCTGTTTGAAGATGTGCCAATGCGAACCTCACTGGTGCCATCATCTCCGCTAGAAATATCGGCTAGTCGTGTGCGCAGCGACTCCATGGTTTCCCGCGTTTGCTCGCGTTCGGATTCCATGCCAGCCTGCATTTCTTCGAGCTGCGCCTGAAGTCGTGCATCCCTCTGCTCTTGACTCTCGCGCTGGTCTGCCAATTCTTCATGAGCCTCCCTTAACTGTTGTTGAAGTCGGGAAATAGTGACTTCCTCCCCATGCCGTGTATCCGGCGTGGTGTCCATAAATTCCGGGGGAGGGGGCGCTTTATTGCTACTGTTGTCTCGTGCGCTAATAGCGTTACTTGCCACAAGCCAGATGACTAGGCAGGCCCCACCACCATATAGAAGCCACTTTCTTCCCTGCGCTCGCTCCAACAGGCTCTGAGAGACTACCTTGGACTTAGCTCGGGCCTTGGCCACCCTAGAAGGCTTGTCCTGGCCCGATTCATTCGGCTGCTGGTTGTTCTGATCTTCAGCCACGGTCAACCTCCACGACGATCATTCGGGGCTGATCGCGCTCACTTACCGTGTCCCCTTCCAAGGAAACAGCAACGACGCCATCGCGGTAGAAGTCACGAGGCTCGACTTCAAGGGAGGTATCAGAAGACAGCCGGTAAATATTCACGACATGGCCGGAACCACGGTACTGGGTTTCCGCTGTGAGCTTGAGCGTGCCGCCATTAGGCATTTCAAGTCGGGCACTAGGCGGGGCGCCAGCCGGCTCAAACCCGCTAGGGCGAGCCCCCTGGAAAGCGGACAGGATAGTGTCAGCAATCCAACGATCCTTGGGCCGGCTTTCCCTTTCGGGCTCTGCGGATAGGTCAGGGGCGTTTCGATACCGGAACACCTGGGCATCGATGCCGCTTTCCGGCGCTAGCTTCACCGTGAAGGCCTCGCCGCTTCGCAGCTGGATGAAGATAGAGAACGGGTCGGCTTCGTCTGCAGGACGGATGAGGAGACCACGTTTGCCATCAGTCGGCACAGGGTTGTCACGCAACTCGGCCTCGGGGGGGATAACAATCGTAGAGTACGGCTCTGGGAATACCAGCCGGTTATAAGCATCGGTGGATACAACCACCTTCTGGACATCATCGCTGGCGCTGACAAAGGTGGCGACGGCAAGCGCCGCCACCATGACCAGCCCCTGCATCTTAGGCTTTTTCATTCGTCCTCCAAAGAGAAACCAGCGACATACGGAACGCCACCGCTGAAGGAATAGCGGACACGGTAAGCAATCGGTTCGTCTTCGATCTGTTCGGTGCCATGCCAAGCCCGCAAGCGCCCATAAACTCGCACTGTGCCGTCTAGGACTTGGGTCCCTTCAATGAACAAGGCCTGGGTACGCTCAGATTTCTCCAGGTCTGGAATCCGTGCTTGTAGATCATTGCCGACCTTGGCATAGAGGGCCGGCGTCATCCGGTTCTGGAACCGAGCGTATTGGCTTCTCACGTTCCTTGGGGTCCAAGAGCTGTGCAGCTGGGCATCCGCCATGGCTATCTCAGTGAGGTAGCTCGCATCGGTATAACCAGCGCTGGCGCCCACCTCGACCGGCCCATCCACGACGTGCAGGTTGTAGGGAACCAGCCGGGTTGGCATATTGGCGCTGAGCTGGACATAGCTCTGCAAGACATAGATCAGCAACCCAGTCAGGAGCAGGGTGCAGAACATCCAGCCCCTGGCAGCGACCCACTGATTTCGCAATGCATTGAGGTATTTCATCAGCGAATGTACTCCAATCGCATTGGTCTAGGTGCGTATTTGCCAAGCAGCGGGTCTAACTTGAGCCCCATCCGCCACAAGACATGCTGCACTTGTCCCCGCTTCTGGCCGGCACGCATCTTCTTAGCCATCATCATGAGAAAGATCCCCGCAAATAGGCCTGGGATAAAAAACCGCATGATGATGCCCACGCCGATCACCATGATGGCGACAACCACCTCGGTCATCTCCCAGGCGAAGATGGGGATAGGGGCATCAACATCCTGCGGTATCCGATAGGACTCGTTAGACATGACCCGCGACTCCTAACTCAGGTGCCTGAGAACCAGCTGAAGATTTCCTTGATCATGAAGGGGCCGACCGCAAAGGCACCGGCGATCCCTAGACCCAGGAACGCAGGGGCAGCAGATTGACGTCCAAGGCCCACCAGGCAACCGATGATCAGCGCCAGAATGGAAATGCCGATACCGAAGGGCCCATGCGCCAGCTCTTCAACCTTGTCAGCGAAGTCTTCAAAGTCTTCCTGTGCCCATGCTGGCATCGCCAGGAAAGCGGTAGTAGCAACCAACAGTGAGCGCTCTGCTGCTCGCTTCTTGTTCATGCGGAGGCATTCGACTAGATGAGCGAGCTTGCCCTGCTTGGTTGTGGCCTGGGTATCTACGGAAGTAGTCATTGGTACTGATCTCCTAATGTCGCGAGGACTTCGTTTGCGTATTGCTGGCCTGCCGGACTATTCGGCGACCCAGCGTTGTAAGCGGCCAATGCCGCCTCCCACTCGCCGTAGCGCGTGATGTTGTCGTAGAGAATCCACGTCCCTACAGCGAAATTCGTACACTCATTTTCCAACAACTCACGCTCGGTAATTCCCCATTGCTGGAGGTAATTCCGGTTGGTTTCCTGGTCGAGCCACCATGTATTGACTTGCATAGCGCCTAGGTCGTAAGTGCCATTCTTGTTCGGACCTATGCGACCCACTAATTGCCCTCGGCTGCCGCTCTCTTGAAGACGCACTGCCGCGACAATCTCGATGGGTACTTGGTAGTAATCAGCGATTTCAGGGACACAATCAGGTAGGGCAATCATTGACCACCTCCTAGCGCTGTTCTTCAGCCACTGCCGCGGATTCCCCAGCGCCAGCTTCGTCGTTGGTTTCTTCTGGGGTGTTCTGCGCTTCAGGCTTGGCCACATCAAACGGCGTCATCATCCGCTCAGCGACCATGGCAGTGGGGCTGACACGATCCATCACCAGCCCGACCTCCAGACTTTCCTCGAAGCCGCCTTCTGCTCCTGGTTTGGGGATCTTTCGCAATAGGCCGGTAACTCGTCCCTCAACATGAAGGGCGGTGCCGGCCTCGTACTCGACAAGTCGATCGACAACGCGCCCAAAAGCAGCCATGGACACCACGCCGGTATGCTGAAAGGAGCGCCCCAGGTCCGGTCGGTCAGGGCCGATCTGCAGGTACGCTGTGGAGGGTGGTCCCTCCTTCTCGGGAGTTTTCACCCCCCTCAGCAAGCCAATCGCAATGAAACGATTGAAAAGATGTTTTTCGATGTTGCCCTCGATCATCGGGGCAGCCGGCTGGATGTTGTTGGCCACCAACTCGGCACTCAGGTGCTGCTCACCCGTGTGGTGTGCACGGCGCACAATGCCGCCAACATGGCCGAAAATTTCAATGTAAGAATCAACATCCAGCTTGGCTGCGCGATCAGATAGATGATTCGGAATTCGGACAATGATCTGATTTACAGATTGGATTAGGGCTTCTGTGCTTCGCTTGTTCTTACCAACCTTGAGCACCATCAGGCCAGAACGACCGCGCTCCTTTGGCGTCTCTTTTCGTAGAATCTGGGCGTGGGCGATAAAGACGTTCATTGGTCTGCCTCCAGGTAAAAAATCTCGGCGCGACGGTTTGCCGCCCGCGCTTCATCAGTCGTGCCGTCAACCAACTTGGGATAGATGCCATGCCCTTCCGTCAGGAACCGGGCCTTTGGCCAAGCCAAATGGAGCTGTCCCGCGATCGCATCAGCGCGGCGCTGTGAGAGTGAAATGTTGTAGGACTCAGGGCCGATATGGTCGGTGTACCCAACAATGAGCACACGGCCAGCCAGGTCTTCTCCTTCCAGGAAGGAAGCCATTTCACGCTGAGAGGTAGGCGTCAGCGTTGTTGAGTCGAACTCGAAATGGAAGCGCGCCAGAGGCACAGACTCCATGGCGTCCTTGTAGTCATCCGGCATTGAGGCATGGCGCTGCTGCCAATAGGCCTCGTCGTAAACGGTGCCGCCGTAAGCGTAGCGATCAAGCCCCTGGCCAGCCCCGTAGTACCAGTTGGTGGTACGGGTCGCGTTGACCCCTTGAAGCGTATAGGCAGGGATCACCACATGCCGACTGGTCATCGTGTTATACGAATCAGGTAGCGTTGACGTGCGTGCGTGCTCCAGAGCCGGAGGATGTGCTGCACAGCCAGCAAGAACAGCTGTCAGCGAGACAGCAAGCACAGGGTTTCGCAGTGTCATCAAAGGTTCTCCAGGTACTTGATTACCGCCTCGGCCCTCTCGGCAACGTCTCCCGACAGGCTCAATAGCTTCACTTCAGAACGAGACACAGCGACAAAGGCAGGGTACTCACGAAGACCTGCCCGACCAGCAAGCCTCGCTGCTCGCTCAATCGCCTCGACAGAGCTGGGATCGCTGATATGGTCGTCCGCAAACTCGTTCCACCGAACTTGGGGAACATGCAATTGGAGGTGCGCCAGCACATCGTCATAGTCCTTGAGGGGAACCCCGGTTTCGCCAGCCGTGAGAAAGGCTTTCCGAACGTCATTGGCAACCCCTGGAATAGAGCGAGATGCGTAAAAGGCGCGTTCACGCCATGCGCGTTCAAGGCCGGTATGGGAAGGCAGGGGAGCGTAGCGGTACTCCAGGCCCGCCGCTTCGACGGCTGCCTGAATAGAAGAGTGGTGTTTGTCCATGGCCTGGCAGTGCGGGCAATCGAAGCTGGCAAACTCAACCAGCGCCAGAGGCTGATCATTTCCGGCATGAGCGCCAGCAGCGAGCCCCAAGGTGGCCACGGTGACACCGAGAATTCTACGGATGGGGTGTAGCAGGCGGGTAGGGGAAATCATTGGTCGCTCTCCCCCGACTGATCACTAGATTCGTTACCTTGGTGGCTTTCGATCCAGGCGTCTTCGTGCAGCAAGCGCCACACGGTAAAGCGACAAGCATAGTCAGCTGATTCAAACGCCTCATGCACCGATTCCTGTTGCTTAGGAAAGGTTAGCTGCGTCAGTGAAGTTGCCACATTGCCAAACCAAAGAACGGGCTGACAGGTTCGCTCAATTCGAGCTTCTGAATCGGTCGCCAGGACAATCCATGCGACCCAAACTAATATGGCCACGCCAATAAGCGTGCTGCCTCGCATCGCCATCATCTCAATTCCGCCTCCCAGCGGTGCTCTCTCATAGGTGCCCTTAATGGGCCTCGCAGGTAGATAGGGCAGCCACTGACACTTAACCGGGGGAAGTAGAGATTTTTTTGCGCGAGTCGCTTTGCTGTCGCATGCCAAGGCTTAGAGGGAGATGAAAACGACTATCGAGGGAGGCTTAGAACAGGGAGAGCTGGGTTTCTTTAGATCGAGGAGAGGGGGAGGCGCCGCTTTGCTCATTGTCGGCTTTTAAATACTCTCCAGAGGCATCATCAACACCAGCGAGCCACGCCATATCCTCAGGCGACCAAGGACGATAAGGAGAGGGCTGATAGTTGCCCAGCGTTTTGTGTATTTCATGAGACAGGAGGTAAGCCTCGTAGCACCCTTGATCCATTACCTTTCCGTTAGGATGTGTTTTCGGAATGCTAACCCAAATGCTAAAGCTGGCGCGATCGCATCGACCGCGCTAGCTTACTTCTTACTGGGCGGGCTTATCAGCCACCAGGATAGTCACGTTTACGCCAGTCCCAGCGAACTCACCCTGATAGCTAGCAGTCCATTCCACCTCCCAGCCCGGCAGTAGATCCTTGTCGAGCATGCTGCCGGGGAGGATAGCCACAAGGCGCCCGCCAGGAGCTAGACAACTCGCTGCGGCTTCAAGATGATGCAGGGCTCGACCTTTGCTGTACGGAGGGTTCATGACTATTTTGGTGTAGCTTCTGGCCGTATTTGCCCACTCCAGAAAGTCGGCTTGATGGCAGCGAAACCCCTTCGCCGCTAGCACCTTGCAATGCAGCGGTGCCAGCTCGACACAGGTAGTCCGATCTTTGGGAAGCATATCAGCAATATGGCCCTGGCCAGCACTTGGCTCCAGCACCGTATCCTGGTCGTTGATCTCGGCCAATTCTACGACCTCATACGCCAAGCGCTCCGGGGTAGGGTAATACTGGTGGCTCTTATGGTCAGGGATGCAACCACTGGCAACAATCTCATCCAAAATCGGCTTGGTGTGGTAGTCGAACTCGAACCACGACACTGCGCCGTTATCACTGAATACCTTAACCCCACCGATGGCCTTGAGCACCTGCTCAGCCTCAGCCAACGCTACCTTATCCTTCACTCCATAATCGAACTCAATCGCCCAAGGGTTTTCTGTCTTCGGCGACCGTGTTTCGAGATGTCGAAGGTGGCTAGGGCAGCGGGTAGGGACGCTGCGCATGGAACCGAGTAAATTGATGACCGCAAATTGAAGTGGGCGATCCATTAGCACAAAGTCTTTAGGCTTGCGCTTAGGCGGGGTGCGGAACTGGGAAGGAATTGCTGTCGGGTGCAAATGCGCCAGCACTTGGTTTAGGCGAAAAGCGATTTCGGGGTGTACCTCAAGATGCGCCGTGCCTTTTTTAAAGACCTTCAGGTACAGAGCGCCACCATCAACCATAAACCGCTTGCCTGGGGTGCGCCGTGCAATATCAATCAATCGGCTAGAGGCCTGCCAGTTTGGTTCATCCCGGCCCATAAATTTAGCAATGACTGAGCGAAGGTCATTGATATGGCCTGCCTGGTCATGATTCACCGTCTCATAGGAAGTGACGACATAATTGAGGATCATCCGTTTGTAGAAACCTTCAGGCCGATTGGTAACATGCTCACGGCTTAGGGCACGGAATATACCGTCGACACGCTCAGCTAGGAAGGTGCCGCGCATCATTAGCAGCTCGGTCAGGGTTGCCCTTACGGTTTCCTCAGTGAAGTCAGGGGTTTTCATCTCGTTAATCTGCTCCCACCACTCGCTACGGCGAGTCTGAGGCATGAAGTCGAGAACATCGGTCATCTTCAAGGCCCGGTCCCAATATTCAGCGTTCAGCGCTGCGATCGCGCCTTCTTCAATAAAAATATTCTCTGTGGACAGTGATGAGTAACGTGTGTTGTCGTGCTTGCGATTGCCCTGGATGAAGTAGTTGACGACACCTTTACGATCACCATCAAACAGTGCCGCCACTTCTTCCACACGCCTACGCATTGCGTTGTAGCGCCCCACCAGCCCATCGACCATATCTGTCGAGGCCGGGGCGAAGAACTCCCCCATATCTCCAAGATATTCTGTGCTGTCATAGCTATCAATGGCTTCGTGAATCATGGTCCCGTTCCCTATTTAG